>JABJDN010000007.1 GCA_018665385.1 Phycisphaerae bacterium
CGACTTACTTGCTATCATTGACGCGTGGGGAATCTGTTCAGGTTGTGCTGCTGACATCAACAGCGACGGTGTAGTGAATGTAAATGACCTTTTATATATAGTTGGAAATTGGGACACATGCTCATGATAATTACTTCAATACTCATTGCAGAACTTGCGCTTACAGGCGGCTTCGGCAACTTTACTAACCAAACTTCTCAACGACTTGTAAGTGATCCGGCTGTTGGCATAAGCGATGTTGAAGAAAAAGATTACGCATGGGGTGATCTTGACCTTGACGGTGACATCGACCTTGTGTGCGTTCGCAAAGAACCCTTTACTTCAACTGGAAAAAACATAAACGTTCTATTCATGAACGAAGGCGGAAACTTAGTAGACAGGACAGCAGAATACGCAACGGCAACCGATGTTGCTGGCGACAATGGTTTTTTGACTGCTACCAATGATCGTGATGTTGTTTTGCACGACCTTGACTCCGATGGCTGGCTCGACATGATTACAGTCACAACTCTCACAGATAACTCAACAAAAGCACTCTCTCATCCACGCATTTATATGAACCTTGGCGAAGTAGATGGAATTTGGCAAGGCTTCCGCTTTGAAAATGACCGCATTCCTCAAATGCATAACACCGCTGGACCCCGCTTTTGTTCACTCGCAGTAGGTGATATATCAGGTGATGGGCATCCGGATTTGTACTTTGGAGACTACGACAGTGGTGGGACTCAAATATTCGATTACAACAACCGGCTCCTCATCAATGATGGCAATGCATTCTTTACCGACGAGAGCACCGAACGCATGGCCAGTGAAATGCTGGAGTCTGCTTTTGGCGCAGCTAGCCAAATGATTGACATGAACGGCGATGGCGTTTTAGATATTGTGAAACAAACTTCGTTGAACCCTCCACAGCACGTTGCCATTACGTACAACGACCCGAATAACGAAGGGTACTTCAATGGGTACGATATTATTGACGAACTAGCACCTTACTTTGTAACGTGCGGCGACTTGAACGGTGATGGACGACCTGACATGGTTGTCGTTGACGATGCTTCAGACACGTACTACATCAACACTGGAAACGGTGGCGATGGGTTTGCTAATTTCGATAGCATTACATTACAAAATAGCGACGGATTTGGTGGCAATGCAATCATTCGTGATTTGAACAACGATGGCCACCAAGATGTAATTGTTACAGATGTTGATGTTGATATTTCTGGCTGTTCTCGCACAACACATGTCTACAGAAACTTAGGCGATGTCCCAAACATCACATTGTCTGAGCAAGATGTTGGCATTTCGAATGCCCAGCTTCAAGGTGTGCATGATGTCGCTGTGTTTGATATCAACGGCGATGGCTGGCTTGATATGGTGATGGGGCGATGCGATTCTACTGAGATTTGGATTCAAGACGCTCCAACTGGCGTTATATTTTCATACCCAAGCGGGCTTCCGGGATTCGTACCGCCAAACATAGCAACTACTTTTGAAATTGATACACAAGCTGTAGGCGGTGGACAGATTAATCCGAACACTGCAATGATTACTGTTATGGAAAACGGCAGCAAAACAAAGTACCCACTGGTCTCTCTTGGCAAGGGTCTTTTTGAAGCAAGCCTACTCGCAGGTGATTGTGCTAGCGATCTTCAGTTCTTTATCTCTGTCTCTCTCACTTCAGGCGGATCATTTACAGACCCACCAACTGGTTGGCATACTGTCACAGTCGGCGATGGAACAGATATTATTTTCAGAGATGATATGGAAGATGATGTTTCTATTTGGTCTGTCTCAGATAGCGATTCACTAACTACGGGCACTTGGGAACAAGCAGATCCAAACGGCACTATTTATAACACTCAAATGGCTGCACCAGAAGATGACGTTACCGGTGGCTCACAAAACGTCCAATGCTTCGTCACGCAAAATGGCGAGCCAGGTGGTGCTGCGGGTACTGCCGATGTTGACGGTGGAACGACTACACTTGTTTCTCCACTGCTTGATGTTGCGGGTACGGATGGCATTATCTCCTACGCACGATGGTTCTTTGATAGCCAAACTTCTGACACCCTTAAAACATATATCAGTAACGATAACGGTGACACGTGGACTTTGGTTCATGAAACTGTGGGCACAAATTCGCAATGGGAACAAACAAGTTTCACTGTGAGTGCACATATTGAACCTACAAATGAGGTGCGAATTGCCTTCATCGCCGAAGACAGCGATCCACCAAGTATCGTGGAAGCTGGCATCGACAATTTCCAATTGGAAATCATCGTATGCGGTGCAGATTGCATAGGCGATATCAACAATGATGGTACTGTCAACGTAACCGATGTTCTTGCAGTTATCGGCGACTGGAGTACCAGCAACCCAGAAACTGACCTAGACGGTAATGGAATCGTCGCTGTTGGTGATTTACTCATACTTATTGGAAATTGGGGCAACTGCGAGTAACTATTACACGTATATTTACCTAATTGAGTGGCATTTAACCAATTACAGGTCAAAATAGACCATTGAGAGAAAGGTTCTATAGAACTATTATGAATATTAAAACCATCCTAACAACCGTTGTTATCGCAGGCGTCGTTCCTGCTGTTCTTATCGCACACCAAGACGACCCGAAAATCAAAGACTTGCAACCTGCTGTGAAAGCTGACGCGTTCCGTTTAGCTGAACACCCTGCTGGTCTTCGAAACATAGGTGGTTTTGATTCAGAAAATGTCGTATTGCATTCTTGGCTTCCATTAAACGAACTCGATGGCGCAGACTCAGGGAATGATTCTTGGGGTTATGTTTCACCTTCTGGTCGCGAATATGCACTTATGGGCACGAGCAGCGGCACAGTTGTTGTCGAGATAACAAATCCTGGTAATGCTCAAGTTATTGCTTCTCTGAATGGGCCAAACTCTCTCTGGCGTGATATCAAAACATACGGCACCTACATGTACTGCGTTAGCGAAGGCGGCGGTGGTATTCAAGTCTTCAATCTTGCTGACATTGATAACGGAAATGTGCAAACACTCAACTCCGCAGGGTCAGGTTCTTCGCATAATGTAGTTATTGATACTGAAAGTGGCTTTCTCTATCGAACTGGCGGTGTCGCGGACGGCATGTACATATACAGCCTTGCTAATCCTGCTGCACCTGTGCAAGTAGGACAATGGACAGACCGATATATTCACGACGCTCAAGTAGTCACCTACACCAATGGACCTTTCTCTGGTCGCCAAATTGCATTTTGTTGCGCAGGATTTAGTGGTGGATGGAGTGATACTGGTTTAACTATTGTCGATGTCACAAATAAATCAAATCCATTTGTTGTGTCGCAAACGTACTACAACAATGCTGAATATTGCCACCAAGGCTGGCTTTCTGAAGACCGTCAACATTTTTATATCAATGATGAACTCGATGAGCAAACGAACGGTGGTTCAACTACTACACGAATCATCGATGTTGCTGACATTGAAAACCCTTCGTATGTAGGTACGTTTACCAGCGGTTCCACTGCCATCGACCACAACTTATATACGCATAACGGAATGATTTTTGAAGCGAATTATCGCTCAGGACTGAGAGTTTTTGACGCGACAGATCCACTCAATCCTACGCAATACGCATATTTCGACACATATCCAACCAACGACAATGCAAGCTTTAACGGATTATGGAATGTCTACCCATACTTCCCAAGTGGAACAGTCATCGGCAGCGATCTTGAACGCGGTCTATTCGTTTGGAAGCTGGGCGTCCTTGACCCTTGCGATACTCCACTTGGATCTTGCGTGAATGATATTGATGGAAATGGCACTGTAGGCGTAAGCGATATTCTCGCAGTTATCGAGAATTGGGGAATCTCGGGCGACGGCACATTTAGACCAATTGGCGATGTCAATGATTCTTGTTCTGTAGACATATCTGACTTGCTTCAACTCGTCGGGGATTGGGGCAGCGAATGTATCATTACTGGAGCATGTTGTTTAAGTGATTTCAGTTGTGCTGAACTTAGCTTCAACACTTGCTCTGAACAAGACGGAACATATTATGGCGACGAATCACTCTGCTCAGACACCAACTGCCCAGGCGCTGGAGATGAATGCAATACTGCAATGGTTGCGCAACTTGGAGCAAACAGTTACGAAACAAACTCCGCAACTCCAAGTAGTCCTGAACCAGATGATTCGCAGTGCGAAGGCACATATATGAACTGGGCAAATTCCCAAGATATCTGGTTTGTATGGGTTGCAGAGTACACAGGCACAGTTCATTTCACTACGTGTGAAGACTCTAGTTTCGATACCTCGATGGCACTCTATGAAGGGGCATGCAATAACCAAGTGGCATGCAATGGCGATGGTAATGGTGATAATGGCTGCCAATCATATTACTCAGCTATCGATTTCAATGTGCAAAAGGGATCTAACTACTACATTCGAATTGGCGGCTGGGAAGGCGCTACAGGTTCGGGTGTACTTACTATCGAGTAACCTACAAACATGTTCATTGAACTATGTTGCTTGACGCTTCTTTCAGTAGACAATGCTGGTGCGCCTACTTTTTCTGAAAAGGAATGGGCCGTAGTACAATCATTGAGCCCAGCAATAGTAGAAAAAGATACGACTAACAAATATGAGCACAATGAGAACGCGGCATTACTTGGACATGCTATTTTCTTTGATCAGAGATTTTCCTCAACTAAAAAAATCTCGTGTGCCACATGCCATACACCTGAAAAATATTTTACTGACGGTATGGCTGTTGCAGAAGGCATACAGCAAACAACAAGAAACACGCCAACTGTATTGAACGCTGCACATCAGCGGTGGTTTTTTTGGGATGGCAGAGCAGATACTTTATGGGGGCAGCCTATCCAAACAATGGAGCATCCAGATGAAATGAATATGTCTCGAGAGCAAGTCATCGCAACGGTAGATAACGACGATGCACTTTCAGAGCTATGGGCCAAAGCATTTGGTGTACTACAAGCCGATGACGTGGATGCAAACTCTGCAAAAATTGCAAAGGCGCTTGCGAGTTACATCGTAAAACTTGAGGCTTCTCACGCTCCATTCGATGAGTTTGTTGCAGGAGACACCGAAGCACTTTCATTCTCTGCTCAACGAGGGTTAAAAAACTTTATTGGTGACGGTGGCTGTTTACGCTGCCACTTTGGTCCTTGGTTCACTGATGGTGCATTTCATTCCGTTGGTGTTGGGCCACTTGACGGTGGGCCCTTACAAGACAGTGGACGAGCTGGAGCGATCGAGAAACTCAAAAGTTCGCAATTTTCTGCTGGAGGCAAACACAGTGATGATCCAATGAGCATGCGCGCCGTTATTTCGAAGCATATTGCTAAACGGAGAGAAGATTGGGGGGCGTTTAGAACACCAAGTTTACGTAATGTCGCAGAAACTGCTCCGTTCATGCATGCCGGGCAACTTAAAACGCTTGATGATGTGCTTGAGCATTATTCCACATTAGAGAATTTCGTGAGCGCAGATCACCACCGTGAGACAATACTAAAACCACTCAACTTGACAAAAGAACAAAAGAATGACTTGATTGCATTTCTAAAGTCACTGACATCGCCGCTGCCAGATTCTTCACTTCTTACATCTCCATAATTTTTCATAGAGGCAGAAGGTCACTTCACTCGTGGTGTAACTCATGAGCTTAAATGCTAAAGTTAGATCTATTACGGTTGCAGTGTTACTTCGTCTTGCGCACGTTCAATTGTGAGGCCATCATCAATATCAAAGTATATTTCCCAATAACCAGGCATGCTTAATAACATTCCAGTGGTTTTGTAACTACCGTCTTTTTGAAGTGTTGTCACAGGGTCTGTCATCATGCCGTGTCCGTGTGCTGGCATTGCTGCGTCTACTCGTAGTGATTTTACATCGCCATCACCTTCGATCCAAGTTGTTAATTCGAATACTTCGTTTAGTGGCATATCTTTGGGAACTGGACTACATGAAACCTTCCAATTGCCTGCGTTGCTTGTTACCCGATGCGGTGGCGGATTTTTTTCACGCGTCCAACTACGTCCACGACCAAATGTAGCCTGCCACTTCCCATCGGGGCTATAGAGTTGGGCACGATGGTTGCCCCAATCAACTACGGCAATTGTCCCATCATCAAGAACGGTAATACCTGCAGGTTTAAACATTTGATGGGGTGCATACCCCTTTTCTCCAAATGTCAGTAACAATTCTCCATCAGGAGAAAAACGTTTTATGTTTGAGGCGCCAATATCGGAGACTAAAATATTTCCATCTGCTTCTAATTCTATTCCACTCGGTTCTATAAATCCTTCAATTGATTTCAACACTTCAAAATCAGGTAATGTTGCAAGCTGAACCTTTTCAGCCACTGCGTTTACAGTCCACATGGACTTGCCATCAGTAGAAACTGCAATATCTGCAGAACTTGGCATCGTAAACACATCTTCAATAGGTCCTCGAAAACGTTCGTGATTTTGAGATTTTTGGAACTTTACAAGTCCTGGGTTTTGTTTGAATGGCGTATCAGAGTCGTGCTCGTATACAAATGTTTTCAGGTTCCCATCGCCAATAATTTTAATAACTCCGTCTTCTAGCCAAAGTCCATTAATCCATTTAAACTGATGTGGAGCATTTCCCTCACCGCCAAAACGTGTAAGTGGAATTGGAACGTCTAATCCAGTTCGAAACAAATAGACATCCCCAAGTTCGGGCTCTGCTAGTAATATCAAGTCACCATACGAATCGATATGTTTTCCAAAATGTGCAATGTTTGTAATTAAGGGCGCAGGTTCTGACTCGCCTATTCCAAGTGTAAATATTTGAATGCGTCCTTCAAAGCCCTCGCAAACCACTACCTTAGTTCCGTCTTGCGAAACATCAACCGCATTGGGGTAATGCAATTTGCCTTCGCCCTCATGGGGAAGCAATGCATGGGCTCCCCACTTACCAAGCCAATTACCTTCCTGATCGTAACTATGAATAGAGTGGCCATAAATATCTGGAATCAACCAACCATCTGAGTGTTCGGCGGGGATACCTGCATGGACTACTTGTTCATGGTTCCACTCAGGCCGAACAACATTGTTTGATACGAATACCACGCCATGCTCATCAACGGATAACTCAATTGGATTCTCGATATGCTGCGCGCTCAAGCGGGCGCCGTCGGGGCTCACAATTACAATTTCGTCTGCCAAACGGTCCGCGACAGCAATATTTCCATCTGGGAGCCAAATGGCATGCGAAGGTTCTAGAAAACCATCTATTTGCGTCAAAAACTTACCTGAAGGGGTCATAACGAGCGTTGCAATCAAAATATCTAAGATCATTTCTACATCGTACCACGCTAAGAAGCAGGAGACACATTTACTAGGAAGAACAACCCCACATGCAGCGCGCCTTCCTAAAATCACAGGTGGGGTATGTACTTCAAGAGTCAGCGCTTCGAGTGGTGGCCCTTCCACTGGTTGGAGGGGTACACTCATGCTTTCGATACTGCCGCAAGGATTGTTTACAAAAACGCTTCATTTTTGAAAA
>JABJDN010000015.1 GCA_018665385.1 Phycisphaerae bacterium
CTATATGGAGGTTGAAACGGACAGGGAGGGATTCGAACCCTCGATACGCCGAAGCGTATACTAGTTTTCGAGACTAGCGCATTCAACCGCTCTGCCACCTATCCTTCAGAATAGTCAGTATATAAGACAACATGTACAAGTTCGTTGCATTTTGTTTCATGCATACATTATTTTTAAAAAACAAATATATATACTTCTTTGCTTTTTCTGGTTTGCCCAAGCACTTTGGTCAAGGAATGAGCCGCATCCCCCATTGCCAAAAGTAAATTATTGGCAAGATCCCCAAGCGCCAATCAGGATAAGCATATCATTTACATTCGTGTATCCATCTCCATTTAAATCAGCGTCTGCCGTACCCCAAGAGCCGATTAATATAAGTAGATCCAAGACATCAACTACATTGCTAGAATCGAAATCCGCAAGACAAACTTCGCCTTCAGGAATTGACCGCAAAATAACTGTTGTATTTTCTGTACCACGAAATCCTGGGCTTGCAACAATAGAAACTAAATCATCTGCGTCATCATTATCGATAGTACCACTACCAATTAATAGTGGTGATTGATATTCATCAAATACTTGCTCTAAGGAGAATGTAACTCCGTTACCTGGATTAAGCGAAGAGTCATTTCGATAAACAGAAACAACACGATTACCTTGATCATCATTTGAGATAACTGCCAAATCTAAATCCGAATCTCCATCGTAATCTAACAAGGCAATTCCTGCGGGTTCGTCTCCAACTTCAAAGACATGCTCTTCATCGAATGTAGAATCACTTAATCCCATTAGTACTGACACTGTAGATGCGCCAGTATTTGCTACTATCACATCCACATATCCATCGTCATCTAAATCTCCCATAGCAATTGGCCCTGGGTTTGTGCCAACTGAAACTTCCTGTTGCAATGACCAATCAAATCCTCTCATGCCGCTAGTGCGGGCTGCCCTACCCACTTGATTAGAAGCTCTCAATGAAACAGAAATAATAAAATCTTTATCGTTATTCACATCACCAGGATCAATCTTGCCTGGTTTTTGTGCCATTACAGTGCCAGCCAAACTCAAACCAAACGCTAGATTATTTTGCGCATCATAAAAATCCAATTGGCCTGCAATCGAACCATCAGGAAGTATTGAACCATCACCCTGGCAAGCAATAACGACATCGTTGTCTCCATCATTATCAATATTCATCACTTTGACATCGACAGGAAACAAACCATCAGTTGATTCCGGATTTTGCATAGACATAGCATCTGGAGAGCCTCCATTGTTAAGCAATACAAAGAATGTACTCTCTGATTTATTTGTAACAACTAAATCAAGCGTCCCATCCTCATCTAAATCCCCAGCGTCGATTGCTGATGGACCATTGCCAGCACCGTATATTATTTGACTACCAATTTCACCAGCGCCATCATTGACGAGTACGTAAACAGAACCCGGCTGTCCACCAACGGAAAGAGCAATATCATCAAAACCATCTGCTACACCAGAAGGCGAGCCAATATCCGCAATAACTAAATCAGTTGCAAGGCCCGAAACGGTAACTACATCTGTATCTTCAAGATCCAACAAGTCAGCAATATCACGAACTGTTGCTGTAACGGTTAAACCTACATCTTCAACATAAGCTATCTCTATATATTTAGCGCTACTAATACCAGGCAAGACAATAATGTCAAACCTATTAGGTTCGTTTGTGTCGAAATAATCACAATGAATCAAATCCCAAGAGGTCCCTACTGAAGGCGCATTATTTGTGTCAGGAAGCAGTAAGTTTAAAGTGCCACGAATAGAACTATCGCCACTTACTTGAAGGGCGGAGCCGTCTCGATCTGTTAGAACTATATTTAATTCGCCTGTTTTCGCTTGTGAATAATCCGTTGTTATAACTGTTCCCGTTTGCCCAATTGAAAGTGCACCAGGCCTACTTACCAAACCCACTTGAATATTGTCATCGAATGTTACTGATCCATTATTGAAAAACGCCTTGCCGGTATATGACTGCGAACCTGCAATAATTAGAGAGCTATTCCCTGGGGTTCCCACAACAACATCTGAGCCTTGCAGATTAAACGAAGGACGACTAGTCCCAACATTTAAATTTGAAAATGGGAAGTCCCCTGAAGAAGTGACCACAAAAGATGCGGGAACTGAAATTTGTGCAGAACTACCAGCATCCGGCAGACTTGGTGACCAGTTGCTCGCATTTTCAATATCGCCACCAGATGGATTCATCCACTGATAATCAGCAAGACTCACTGACTGCGCCCCAAGATAATCTGTCGATGAACCTCCATATTGCCGTAGCCAACCTATTCCCACAGTGTCTCCATCGGTCGATAACGTAGAACCAAAACCCATACGCTCATAGGACTCGATAGGAAAGATTCGCCCTGAATAAACCCATTCATTATTTTGAAATCTGAATACGCTAACAGCGCCTGAGTCGAGTGTGCCAGATGCATCATTATACGTAGAAGAGATGCATGCAACATTACCCGAGATTGCTACAGCATCGCCATACTCATCATTACCTTGAACATCTACTGGCACCAACGTAGATTCGTATGCCCAAGAACCACTAATCCTTGAAAGAATCTGCGCGCGAGCAACATAGGGAGTCCCAGGATAGTAATCCGTTGTCTCGCCAATAATAACTCGCTGGCCATCAAAGTCGATATCTTGGCGATCCCCATGAAAATCAAAACTATACACAGAGGCCCATTGCTCGGAATTTTCAGGCTCCAAAATCTTTAATCGAAAGACCCCTTGAACCACGATAGTATCACCAACGACAATTGCGTCATCCAACCATTCAATAGCATCATCGATTGATTGGGCAAGGGACCATATTTTGTCAGATTTCTCATAGATGTCCACTGATGAATTAATTCCACTTGTAGTGACAATACGATCTCCAGAAATTGAAACGGTTGCCGCTTCTCCACTAACCAATGAAAAACTACCTGCATAGTCAAATTGATTGTTGCCATCATATTCATATACATACGCCATTCCATTAACTGTTAGTACAAGGGTATTGCCATCCATTGAAACTTCTGGGCTATCGTCACTACCAAATTCAATGATTGATTGTATGAATTCTGATCCACGATAAATATTTACCACGGAAATTGGTTCGTTTGTCACACTAATACAGTTATATAAAGAGACCGCTGTAAAACCGCCAGAAACATCCAAAGTTGCGCCGATATGCCCATCGGCAATATATGCACCAATACCTTCTAGGGGTTCAGAGTAATAAGAGGGGACAAGATAATTTAAACAATTTACCGCTACACAAGTTTCGCCGCCACCTAAAAATGTGCCTCCCTTCTCTGCGCATCCTTCACTGGAAAAATCGTCCATACACTCCCCACCTAAACAGCAAGCACCTCCACAAATGCCACTGCAATCGCCTCCATCGCATGCCAACTCAAAGCACTCAAGTGATAAGTAATATGAATTCGCATCATCACCATTAGCCGGAAAACCCTGACCCTCATGGCAAAGGCCATCGTCTAGGTAATAAATTGGGAAGCAATTTCCATTACAGTCCGCTATTTGGCCAGGCGGACATAAACAAGTCTCTGTTTGGCATTGAGTATTTTCGCCGACGTATTGACCATCAAGAGCAATGCAATCAGTGTATGTTAGATCTTGGCACACTCTTTCATCGCAAGAAGCTAGATTTCCTATACAACATGCGCCTAAATTCACAGGCAAATCTGCAGGTTCGGCACAGTCACCCATGTCATATCCAAATTCAACACAATCCAAATATATATACTCTGAATCATGTTGGTACTGGCCATTATCGCAATAACCATCGGCTATCCAAGCTACAGGGAAACAATTACCATAACAATCTTCTGTTTCTCCTGGGCTACAATCCCCTCCGCAATTTGTTTCACATACGACTTGAGAACATGTTAAACCAGGAAACCAAACGCCTCCGAAAATTGCACATGTTTCTGAACCTGTGTCATAACAAACATCTCCATTTAAACAACAAGCGCCAGAACCAGCACGTTCATCTGCATGCAAAGGAACGCTAAAAGCAGCAATAACTATGGTTAAAATCGCGTAAAGACGAACTGATAGCGATTTCATAGTATGTTGCATAATACGATTCTAACTCCAGAAACAGCAAATGCAGAAAATAATTTCTCGATTAACGCAAAAAAACACAAATGCCCTTTACAGAGCATCTTAATTCGTTTTTATAACACCTTGCAAGCCACTCGTAAGTTCTGAGGATTGATCTGTCCCAATCCGGAATTTCTTCCCTGAGCGTAACTGGATTTCTACTGCATCTAGACCTGAAACGTTATACAACCAACCGTGTGGCGTCAGCCTAATACCCCAACCAAAAAGCCAACTGTTTCGAACTTGCTTTGCTGTTTCAATATCATTGAGCAAATACGTTTTTCTCCAAAACCCTGGGCCAAAATAATGACGTAATTCTTCGCCATCAATTTCAACTGTTAGTGAACCGAAGAGCCAAATCAATAGAACAACAGGAAGAACACCAAGAAACGAATACGCCATTGCTGACGAATTCCAAACGTTCATTCCTGCAATTATAAAAATTAGTGCTATGAACGCACTCATCACCCACTTAATAAGTTTCCCATTTTGTGTGTGTTTGTAATGCATATGGTTTTGTATGCCTATGGTATAGCCGCCAGGAATACCAGACACAGTATCAGTGCCAACAAAAAACCAGCTCGCCAAAAGGCGAGCCGGCTCGTTGAATCAAAGATTCGTACTAACTAATCAGGACCAGTTAGCAATGATGAGAAGGATATCAAGAATACTTGCTTGTCCGTCACCATTTTGATTACCACTACAACCATCGCAAGGGCCCCAGTCAGCAATCATATAAAAAGACAGCCCCCAATCCGTTAGGACTGGGGGCTGAAATAGTTGGCAATAACCTACTTTCCCGCTGAGCAGTATCATCGGCTGTCAAGACTTAACTTCTGAGTTCGGGATGGGATCAGGTGTATCCCTTGACATATATTCACCAACAAAGCCAATCGCCGCC
>JABJDN010000161.1 GCA_018665385.1 Phycisphaerae bacterium
AACTGTTGGTTGGCTATTTCTTGTTTCATTCGCGTTACCGATTGCACTCCGCAGTAATAAACGAGAAGTTATTGACCTGAGGCCAGTTCTCGTTCTCCTGTTATTATGGGTGTTATGATTGAGGAATCATGGGCAACTGCAATTTTGTTAGCGTACCTTGCAGGGAGCGTTCCCTTTGGCGTGCTCATCGCAAAATCAAAAGGTGTAAATATTCGCGAAGAGGGTTCTAAAAACATCGGTGCAACGAATGTTGGCCGAGTCCTTGGTAAAAAATACGGTTTGATTTGTTTTTTGTTAGATGTACTTAAAGGTGCATTGCCAGTGTTTCTTTTTGGTATGTATGCAAAACATTTTGGGCAAGATATAAATGAAATTTCAACCAATGCGATGCTTGTTTGGATTTGTGTTGCACTCGCTGCACTCTTTGGACATATGTATTCTCCATGGTTGAAGTTTGGCGGCGGCAAGGGTGTGGCAACTACGTTCGGAGGCATGGTCGCAATGTGGCCACTCTTAACTGTGCCGGTGTTGGTTGCTTTCGTAGCATGGATGATTACAGCCAAGTTTTCCAAGATAGTTTCGCTTGCAAGCCTTGTTGCAGCACTTGCACTGTTTGGCGATACTGTTCTGAAGGTGATGTTTGAATCAACTATTGCACATGCTTGGCCGCTTCTTGCAGTGACTGGCGTTATAACAGGGATGGTGTTTTGGAAACATCGTTCGAATATAGGCAGGATTCTCCGTGGCGAAGAACCTACGCTTGGTTCTACTTCAGAAACTTCAATGCACAAGCAATAACATCACTCGGCGGAATGTTGTTAATGTTGCAACGGTCTTGATTACTATCTGCAACAAGTTCAATTGGCAGGAAAGGGTCTGCTAGCAAAGCAATGTCTGTATCGCACTGGTATTGCGTCCAGCGAAAATCTGTTGGTCCATACAATGTAATGACAGGAGTTCCAACGGCAATGGACAAGTGTCTTGGCCCCGTATCGTTTGTAATTACTAAGTCTGCATGGGCAATGACTGTAGGAAGTGAGCCAAGGGCAATGCCTGAGCGAGTCAAGTTATGTATAGGTGCTGTTGCCGCAAGGACAACTTCCTGCACTAACTCGTATTCATCAGGCGAGCCGATGCAAGCGCACGTCATACCTACTTCGCTGAGTGCGTCTGCCGTTCGTGCAAAGTTTTCGGGTGACCAACGCTTTTGCTCTTTGCTTGCACCCGCAACAAAAAGCACAAGTGGGTGAGATAACTTTTGTACAACTTCTGGCAACTCAAGCTGTGTGCCAAGTGTTGGCAGTGCATCGGTCTCATTCAATCCAAAGAGCGTATTTGCTACGTGCAAATAATATTCAGTAGTTGGAGTTGGTCGCATTTGTTTCTGCACGTCTACGCCTCTTGTAAGCAACCAAGTTCGCCAATCGCGTTTATATCCCCACCGTTGTGTAATACCAGAAAGTTTTGCTATCAGAGCAGAACGGAAACTGTTAGGAAGTAACACTATGGCATCTGCTTCGATGGACTTGAGTTGTTTCGCTGCAGCGAATACAGATGCCTTCATGTCTAAAGAGAGCACTTCATCAATGGCATCAATTCCATCTAGAATTGGTGCAAGGTGAGGGCGAATAACTGCTGTTATTTTTGCATTGGGATACGTTCGCCTTGCCATCTTCCAAATGCAAGAGGACATCACGACATCGCCAAGCCAAGAAGGCATGAGAATTGCTAGGTGTTGGATGTCGTGCTCGGTCTGCATTCCTTGTATTCTACGGTGGTGAGAAAAGCAATATTCCTAGATAGAGACGGAACTATCATTGATAATCAAGGCGACCTTGGGGATCCCAAGGGCGTGAATATCATTGATGGAGCAAAAGAAGCAATAAAATCCCTCGCAGACGCTGGTTGGTTGCTCATCGTGGTAACAAATCAAGCTGGAGTTGCACGGGGTGTGTTTACGGAACAAGATATACATGCCGTGCACAAGTACATCGATACGTTGGTTGGTCCCATCGAAAAATACTACTACTGCTGTTTCCATGAAGAAGGTGTACTAGAGGAGTGGCGGGAGAATCACCCTTGGAGGAAGCCATCCCCTGGCATGCTATTGCAGGCCATACAAGATTTTGAGATTGATGCCTCATCGAGTTGGATGATTGGTGACACTGCAAGGGATATTCAAGCGGGTCAAGCGGCGGGATGCAAAACTATTTGGCTTACACAGCCAGGACGCATGACGGACGAAGTTGTGCCAACGTTGTCGTGCCCTACACTTGCCGAAGCCGCACCATTTATTCTTGCAACAGAAACTATTTCTTAGGCAGGTAGTTAATCACCAAAGCAGGTGTGCATAGCACGGGCTGCTCGAATGAAACGAGAATCGTGTGGCACTAACCGCTGCTTGTTCGCCGCTTCGAGAATATTTTGTGCTTGCATGTGCCCATCAACGAGACCAATCATCGTGTTGAATTGTCCGTCAAGGGCAAGTTCAAACGCTGCAGTGCCGAACGTAGTTGCAAGTACGCGGTCGGTGGCTGATGGCTCGCCCCCTCGTTGTATGTGACCAAGCGTAGTTGTTCGCGATTCAATACCCGTGCGTTCTTCAATGGCAAAAGCAATTTGCCTTCCTATTCCGCCTAATCTTATTGGGTCAGGGCTTCCTTCTATTATTTGTGAAACTACTGGTGCGCCATCAATTGCGTGTGCGCCTTCTGCACATGCAATGATGGAGAATCCGCTATGTGCATTTCTTCTTTCTTCAACAAATGCACTAATTTTATCTATGCAAAATGGAATTTCTGGAATCAAGATGACATCTGAACCTGAAGCAAGTCCACTTGCAAGTGTCAGCCATCCCGCATTTCTTCCCATAAGTTCGCACACCATGACTCTGTGGTGACTATCGCCAGTTGAGTGGAGGCGGTCGAGTGCCATGGTGCCAATTCGAGTTGCAGTTGTAAAGCCAATAGTTAAATCAGTACCAAAGATATCATTGTCAATTGTTTTTGGAACACCAATGCAAGGTAAGCCCGCCTCGACAAGTGGTTTCGTGCAAGAAAAAGTGCCGTCGCCACCTATTACGAAAAGAACATCTAACTTGTGCTCTTTTACAGTCGCGAGGCATCGCTCAACTGCGTTTTCATATATGGCATTTCCAGCTTCGTCTTTTCCTAAGTAATATTTTTCAGGCGAGCATCTGTTGTTTGTTCCAAGAATTGTTCCGCCGCGTGTTAAAATTCCTGAAAGTTCAGGAACTGTTAACTTCTTTGTTCGATTTTCTATCAGTCCTTGGTACCCATCGCAAATTCCAATCACTTCCGTATCATGAAAGAGCGCCGCTTTGCCTATTCCACGGATGGCCGCGTTCAGCCCAGGGCAATCGCCACCACCAGTCAAAATTCCAATTCGTTGTATCATCGTCATTACATTATCTGCTTTACTGGGCGGACAATCATCTCGCCAATTTCTACATGGTTCGGTACATTCAACACATATTGAATGCAGTCGGCGATATCTTCGGAAGTCATCGCTTCAGGAACTTGTGCCATCATTTGTTTCAATCGTTCTTTAGATGGTTCATGCGTGACTGAATCAGCCAAATTTGTCAGAACTACTCCAGGAGCGATTGTGGTAACTTTAATGTCGTTGCCATCTTTCTGGCTACGGATGCTCAAATCATGTGCAAGCCCTTCACTTAGAGCTCTGACTGCGTGTTTTGTTGCACAATATACGCCCGCCCCAGGGAATACTCGCCTTCCGGCTTCGGAACTGATATTGATAATGCGCCCGGTTCCTTGTTCGAGCATGTGCGGCAGTACTGCTGCTATGCCGTTCAGCACACCTTTGATATTTGTATCAATCATGTTGTCCCAATCATCCACTCTGCAAGAGAGCATGGACGCCATAGGTAACACACCTGCATTATTTACAATGGCATCAATTTGACCAAAACGGCTGAGCGCTGTACTTGCAAGAGAATCAACTTCTTTTTTGACTCGCACGTCGCAGCGTACAGGCACAACATGTTCGCCTAGTTCGCTCGCGAGGGCCTGCAATCGCTCAATTCTACGAGCTCCAATGATGAGCCCTTTTGCATGTTTTGCAAGTTTTCGTGCAGTTGCTTCGCCCATTCCAGAACTAGCGCCAGTAATTATTGCTACACCTTGCCATAGATTGTCGCGTTGTTCGTTCATAACAGGTACCATCCTACTCTCTATGACAGAACAAAAAGTACAACAACAAGACGAATCCCAACTTGTCGCCGCAAGGCGAGCAAAAATGGGTCGATGGATCGAAGACTACGGTGTGTACCCTTGGGGGCACAGGGTGGATGACCTTGTCTCTCTTGAAGAAGCACGCGAGCAATTTAGCCAGGAAGCACACGATGCT
>JABJDN010000028.1 GCA_018665385.1 Phycisphaerae bacterium
CAATCGCCACGCTTCGTTATTGCTGGTGACTGGAACCTTGTTGGTACAACAGCCCCTCTGCTCACTGTTACGAAAAATGACTTTGCGGTAGTACAGGCGTATCAACCAGACGGCAGGGTACACGCAACATGGTCCGATGAAACTAGTTCTTTTACTCCCGGAAGACTCGACTTGATGCTCTACTCGCCATTGTCGCTTGAAGTAGCCCGAAGTTTTGTACTCGACACAAGTGACCTTGATAGCGACACGCTCATCGCACAAGAATTGCTCGGTGAAGATACCGCCCTTCTCTCTGACCATTTGCCTCTTGTCGCTGACTTTCGAGTGCTCAAATGATTCTTGAAACAAACATTGGTTCAGTTTCACTAGGGTACATAGGAGGCAACATGATGTGCGAATTCGGAAGAATTGCAGTCGAAAAAGAGCCAGCAAAGAAATTGACCCAACAACTTTCTGATTATTTCAATGGAAAGAAAGTACAACGCTTCACTATTGAAACACCAAGCTCTTCACCCTTCAAACAACAATGCTGGGAAGCATGCAGAAACATCCCCTATGGAAAAACAATTTCTTACAAAGAGTTAGCGACTTTGGCTGGCTCGCCTAAAGCCGCTCGAGCTGCTGGGCAAGCGATGCGAACAAACCCAATCGCGATACTAACACCTTGCCACCGAGTACTTTCTTCCTCTGGGCAGTTACACGGGTATGCAGGGCAAACATCACCAAAAAGCATAGAACTCAAGCGAAAACATTTCCTTCTAGAACTTGAACAACGTACAATACGTCCATGAAGATAACTGTTGTTGGAACTGGATATGTTGGCCTTGTTACAGGGACTTGCTTTGCAAATACAGGCAATACAGTAGCGTGCCTTGATATTGACCCTCAAAAAGTAGAGACTCTTCAACAAGGCGAAGCGCCGTTTTTTGAGCCAAGTCTATCTGAGTTAATGACCCGCTCAATTGAGGCAAAGCGCCTGGTTTTTACAAACAACAAAGCATCTGCTTACGAAAACGCTGATATTATTTTCATTTGCGTTGGTACTCCCACTGGTATCGATGGAAGGTGCGACACTTCGCACGTTTTGCAAGTTGCAGATGATATTGCTTCGCATGTTGCAGATTGTAACTCTCAGCCAATAGTCATCGTCAAATCAACGGTTCCAGTTGGAACAACGCACAAGGTCGCTGAACGACTTCGTGGAACTTGCGCAGTTGCAAACAACCCAGAATTTTTACGTGAAGGCAATGCGATTGAAGATTTCATGCGACCCGACAGAGTTATATGTGGGATAGAAGACGACGATGCAAAACGAGTCTTAACAAAACTGTACGGTCCGTTCGTTGGGCAAGGCAGACCATTACTGATGTTCGATATTCGTTCTTCTGAAATGGTGAAGTACGCAAGCAACGCTATGCTTGCATGCAAGATTAGTTTTATCAACGAAATTTCTTCCTTGTGCGAACGCAACGGAGCTAACATTGACAACGTGCGAACCGGCATGTGCTCCGACAACCGTATCGGTACCCAATTTTTCAGGCCAGGCCTCGGATACGGTGGTTCTTGTTTTCCAAAAGACACCCTCGCTGTCATTGAAATGGGAGAAGACGCAAATGCCCCCTGTTTGGTGAACACTGCCGTTCACGAAATAAACAAGCGACAGCGAGAATGGTTCGTTGACCGAATACTTGGACACTTCGACTATTGCGTAAAAGGCAAAAAGATTGCGCTCTGGGGACTTGCCTTCAAGCCAAGAACCGACGACGTGCGAGATGCCCCAGCAATCGACATTGCAAGAACATTACTCTCTGCAGGAGCAGAAGTTACTGGCTTTGACCCCGAGGCATGGGAAACTTTCCAACAAGAGGTCCCAGACATTGAAATTGCGATGGACATGTATAGCGCCCTTGATGGAGCCGATGCAGTAGTCATCTGCACAGAGTGGTCGCAATTTAGTGCTCCAGACTTTGAACAAGTAAAAGCTCTACTGAATTCGCAAGTAATCTTCGATGGAAGAAACATCTACACCCCTGAAGATATGCGTGAACTTGGTTTCCAATATTATTCAGTAGGTAGACCTACGATGGAAATTTGTGCCACCTGACTGCTCCACGACCTTGCGAAAGCCTCCTACTTGGTGTTAGATACACATAACGCAGAGAGAGAGGCCTCGACTTGGGAAGGATCCCTTACAAACTATTTATTACATTCGTGATGCTTGGCACATCGCTTGCTGTTGCTTCACCGCAAAATTTAAATATGTTTAACCCAGTTTCCCCTGCTGCCACGCCTATCCGCGATTTATTTTTCCTTGTGTTTGGTGTCATCGGAGTAATTTTTCTCATTACTGAAGGCGCGCTTATTCTGTCAATTTTTAAGTTTCGCTCGACTGGAAAAGAAACAAAAGAGCCCCCTCAAATGTATGGGAGTAACCCCATTGAACTCGCCTGGACTGTCGTACCAGTGCTCATCGTGTTTGTCCTGTTCCTTGTCACAACTCGTTCCATTTATTCCCTTGATATGCAAGAGCCTCCCGAGGGCGCACTTCGCGTAAAGGCAACGGGCCACCAATGGTGGTGGGAGTTTGAGTACGAAGATTTAGGTATTACGACCGCAGGCGAACTGCACGTACCAAAAGGCGTACCAGTATTTGTAGAACTCCGTTCTGCCGATGTCATTCACAGTTTCTGGGTTCCACGCTTGGCAGGAAAGATAGACTGCATTCCAAACCGTGAAAACCACATGTGGTTCCAAGCTGATGAAATAGGCACTTGGTATGGTCAGTGCGCAGAATTTTGTGGAACGCAACATGCCAAAATGTTGATTCGTGTCATTTCAGAAGACAAAAAAGATTTTGATTCTTGGGCAACGAACCAACTTCTCCCAGCAGTTGAAGTGCCGACACCAATGAATGGCAAAGATACTTTTTTATCTCTTGCTTGCGTCAACTGCCATACTGTGC
>JABJDN010000006.1 GCA_018665385.1 Phycisphaerae bacterium
CACGCGGTGGGGTTTACCCTGGCCCCGCTTGTCACCAAGCGAGCGGTGCGCTCTTACCGCACCATTTCACCCTTACCTGTTCTACGAAAAACGTAGTCATCGGCGGTCTATTCTCTGTGGCACTTTCCCTGACCTGCAATCAAAGGTCGGTGGACGTTATCCACCACCGTACCCTATCGTGTCCGGACTTTCCTCGCGTTTCTTACGAAACCCGCGACCGTCTATCCACGCATATATTGTACCTCTTGGGTACACTGAGCGTATGGCAGCTAGGAAAAAGACATTGGTGGCATGGATTGCGCCTCACCACGTGGCGCTTGCTAAAGAAGTCGCAAAATTAGCAAATCTCAAATTGGTGGCAATTGGTTCAAGTGAACATTCTATTCTGCCAGACATGGCAGCGAAACTTAAAGCAGAAGCATGCGATGACATTCGGGCCATGATTACAGAATACGATGAAGCCATTCTTTGGATTTCTGAACCTTCTGCATACGAAGTCTCTATCTGTGAATTACTCCGGCATAGAACACAGCCAACCGTAACTTCCACACCGTTGTTTGGCAACATGGATGACCTTGTCCCCGAAGCAGGCAAAACCCCAGCTGCAAAGTACATTCCGCTCTTTCGCCGAAGTGCAAGCTATGGCGAAGCAACTGACGACATTGAACAGTATGGGCAACCCATTTCAGCCCATTGCACGATGACATGCTCTGAAGTGGAAGGTACATTATGGTCGCGACTGTTTGATGCTATGGATTGCATGAATGGTTTGTTTGGTACTCCTGAAACAGTTCAAGCGTTTTTGCACAGCACCAAAATACCAGATGAACCTTGCGATTTATTTGGGCATATGACTGTGAATTTACAATTCCAACAACAGCGGTGTGCTACTCTTTTGTTAAGCGATCAATCAACTTGGAAGCGCGAAGTGCAAATGATTGGCAATGAACATTCCATTACATTCGGTGATGGTGACGCGACGCCAGCACAACTCATTGCTGATGGTATTCGATCTACAGAAACAACAATGGCAGATGCTCCACGCGTGCTCGCTTTATGCGAAGCTGCACGATTGAGTTGTTTAACCGGCGCAAGCGAATTGCCGAGCCGTGTATTAGAAATGTTTTAACTATAGGTGTACCAGCCCCCGTACCAGACCCTAAATTCCGATTGCTTGGTGCAGTGGAACAATAACATCTGGAATAACACGATGCTCGGCGATGTGTTCTATGTGGCCTGAAAGGCGGTCAAAAGTGGAGCCTAATTCTTCAAGATCCTGAATCGGTCCGTTTTTGCGGACTGTTAAAAAGACGCTGATAGGTTCGTCTTGGTACACCTGAGTAGCAGTTTCTACAGCAGTAGTACGCGTTTTAATTTCAACGAATGCCTGCAAGTCACAAGCTTCATTTAATGCGAAACCAATTCTTGGCTGCACGTCAATAAGTTGTTCGACGCTGTCATCTACTAGGGAAGCAAGCGGTGAATCGCCCAATAGCGAGCGCATGACAAGTGCGTTTCTATTTTCCCGAGCGTATAAATCAAAACCAAATACTAACTCAACGCATTCTATTTGTAACGATGTCAGCGAAAGGTAGTACGGTGCTAACTCCAGAACAAGCCTGTGTAAGTCGTATGCCTTGTCAGCATGCTTTGGATTCACATACCCAGAGGCAATCGCCCTAGGTCGTAGTCCTACCCATTGGTATTGCCCTTCTATCTCAGCTGTCTCCAGAGAGAGTTCGTCCTCGAAAGGGCGAATTCGCTCAAACTCAGGAATCTCTCTGCGAACTCTATCAAACAGTTCTGAAGCAGACTCTTTCATCTTTGGAAGGTCCATGCTCAACATGATTTTTTGATTGATATAAAAGTCGCTGCACAGCGTTGCAAAAGAGTTCATTACGTCGCCCATGATACTCTAACCTTGCTTTCGTTTCATTGGTTGCAATTCAAAGTACGTAAGGGAACGCCAAAGCCATTCAAATGGGCCAAAACGAAATGAACGTAGCCAAAGCATACTAAAGATTATCTGAAAAATCCAAATTGAACCAACGACGTACAGCAATTCCACTCGTTCAAATGTGTTGTACCAACCGAGCCCGTGTCCATAAAAAATGAATGTACAAATGAGTGTTTGCCCAAGATAATTCGTCAGCGCCATCCTTCCCGTAGCGGCTAGTGCTCTGCTAACAAAGGTAAATATACCTAACTTGCAAATGAGCATTACCAAACAAATCCAAGCAAATGCAACAAAGACGCCGCCAATAAGATTCCAGTTGCTATCAAGAAAATGGCGCGCTGGATCCCAATTGTGTTCTTGTTTGTACCACACACCGATTGCAATGAGAGGGAATCCGATACAAGCAGAAACAATAAGCGACACCATATACAACCTTATAGACCTTGAAGCTGACAATATGCGCCACTTGTATAAAGCCATTCCGACCATCATCAATCCTATGCAATGCCAAACTATGTACAGAGGGAGAAGTATGAATTGCATCATCGCCGCCACTAGAGCGCGGTGAGGATATTGATCAACCCAAGAACCCGTGTACGCGGCGATTTCTGCTTGCATTTCTGGAGAGCTGAGGAGTGCTGAATTTTGCATCTTCAGTATCTCTTCAGTAGGCCAAAACTGCATCGACCAATACATGAGCAACATAAACCCTACGGGAATAGCGAACATAGTTACAAAGCCAACAATAAATAGAGTTGTTGGTTTCCAATTCCGCATAGTAGCGATGAGCATACCGCAAATTGCGTACGTAACAAGAATGTCACCAAACCACAACAGATATGCATGCAACATACCAATGACAAAAAGCCAGCCCATCCTGCTAGATTGCAATTTCCAGACAGCATGCTCCTTCGCCTCTGCTCGCTCCATGAATATGCAGACTCCAGCGCCGAATAAAATGGAAAAAATAGACATGAACTTCGTATCTGCAATGTAATGCAATACAAGCCATGTGTACCAATCAGCACCAGATAGATCGTTGTAAACAGCAGGCGATTCGTACGCAGTAGTCACCAGCGAAAACGAAACGATGTTCATTAATAGTATTCCGAGAACTGCAAAGCCTCGTAAAACATCAAGCGAAACAATTCGTTCTTTAAGAGTTACAGGTTTTGTGTGTTGAATATCCAATGAAGTATTGCCTTGGTATCGGATAGATCTTCCAAGAGAAGTTCTGGACTCGATGCTTCAAGTGTAGCACGGTCGTGCGACCCTGTGCACACTGCTATCACCCTGCATCCAGCTGATTGACCGCTTGTAATATCATGAACGGTGTCACCAAGAAGCACAACTTGTTCATGTTGCTCGCTTTGGGCAATGGCAACAGGCGGCAATTCCGCTCGTATAGCGCCATCCGTTCCCCATGCATTTGCTGTAAACACGAAGGGGTCAAATCCGGCTGCAATAATTTTTGCTGTTCCCGTTTCTTTGTAATTCCCTGTTACAACTCCAAGGGTCACATTATCCATTGCTACAAGTGCGTCAATAAGTTCAGAAACTCCTGGCAGAATGCGGACAGTGACGTCTTGTATATTCGTCAATAAAGTTTTTGTATAGAGCGAGCGAAAATCATCATGACATTCTTTTGTGCACGGGATGTCGTATTTCTCGCAAATATCATCCCAGATGAGAGGGTCTAACCTTCCGCCTACTGGAATGCCTTCGAGTGTGCAATCTACACCATGCAAAGCAGATACTGCTTCATTTATGGAACGAACCCCAATACCTTCTGAAGAAAGCATAGTGCCATCAATATCAAAAAGGACTAGCATTATGCGCAAGCAGTTGAAACTGCAGTTGCAACTTTTTCTGCTGCATCTTCAAGGTCTGTCGCCGTTTGCATCGTTGGCAACTCTGGCTGAGCAGCTTTCAGAATTTTTCTAGCTTGATCGACATTTGTCCCTTCAAGACGAACAACGAGCGGTACTGTAAAGCCAACTTCTTTCGCTGCCGCGACAATAGCTTCTGCAATAACGTCGCACTGCATAATGCCGCCAAAGATATTTACGAGCACACCTTCGACTTTTTCGTCAGAGAGAATAATTTTAAATGCTTCCGTCACTGTTTCAAGCGTTGCTGCACCGCCGACATCAAGGAAATTAGCAGGGCTTCCACCGTGCAATTTAATGATGTCCATAGTGCCCATTGCCAGTCCCGCGCCATTTACAAGACAGCCAATGTTTCCATCAAGCGCAATAAAATTTAAACCGAATTCTGAAGCACGAAGTTCTGCTTCGTTTTCTTCAGTTGGGTCGAACATTTTTTTCAAATCTGGGTGGCGAAAGAGAGCATTGTCATCAAAATCAAACTTCGCATCAATTGCAAGTACCTGTCCATGAGGATGTTCTTCCGATGCCGGAGTAACAATTAATGGATTAATCTCCGCAAGAGAAGCATCGGTGTCTGCAACAAGTTGCGCCATCTTCATCATGATATTTGTAGCCTGACCGACTTGCTTACCTTCGAAACCTAGTTCAAAAGCTAGTTGCCTTGCCTGGTATGTTTCAAGTCCAGCAAGCGGACAAATTGGAACTGTCTTTATTGCATCAGGATTCTCATGTGCCACTGTTTCGATTTCAACTCCGCCTTCGCTCGATGCAATTATTGCGTTAGCGCCGTTGCTTCGGTCAGTTGTAATTGCAAGGTAATACTCCTTATCAATATCAACTCCATCGGCAATCAGCAACTTGGTTACTTCAAGACCTTCGGGGCCGGTCTGTACTGAAACCATTTTATTGCTGAGCATATAAGTGGCAGCTTCGTTCACTTCATTTTGCGTTCTGCAAAGTTTTACAAAGCCCGCTTTACCGCGGCCCCCTGCATGCACTTGCGCTTTTACAACGAGCAAGGTCGCTCCTTGGTCAAAAAGTGACTTCGCGGCTGAATTCGCATCTTCTACGGATTGCACCATAGTCCCCAAAGGAACAGGCACACCCGCATCTGCGAGTAATTGACGAGCTTGGTATTCATGTACTTTCATAGAATCGCTTATTATAGAGCAACAAAAGGAGAACTGTTATGCCCGAAACCCCATCTTCGATGGTTCCATTAACAACTCAAATGCCTTTGTTTTCACTATCTGACGGAAATGGAAATCCGTGGTCTAAAGATAGCGATAAACAAGGCATGCTCATTGTTTTCATGTGCAACCACTGCCCATTTGTCATGCATGTTGATTCTTTGTTACAGGAACTCCATACCCTCTGCGAAAGGAATAATATCCAAATGGTTGGAATCAATTCTAATGACATAGGTACCCACCCAGCTGATAGTCCTGAAAACATGGTCATAACGGCAGAAAAAAATGGTTGGACTTTTCCATACTTGTTCGATGAAGATCAATCTGTTGCTCGAGCGTTCCACGCTGCGTGTACGCCGGATGCTTTCTTATACAACGATGCTGGGCAATTGTTTTATAGAGGCCAATTCGATGATTCAAGACCATCTGGTGGAGAACCAAACGGTGCAGATGTCAAAAATGCGATTTCTTTACTCGTAGAAGGGCAATCTCCTCCTGAAGAGCAAAAACCCGCAATTGGCTGCAACATTAAATGGAAGGCAATTTAATTTCGATTCTAGCCAACACATATCATAATAATCCCCGTATTATGAGGTATGAATGAAACATATAACTGATTTCCAGCGTTCTATTTGGGGTCACTCATTAAAACAACCGAAATCTTCAAAGGTACAACAGGAGGTTCACCAATGAACAAAACAATTTTAGGTCTAACACTCACAGCACTTGCAACAACTTCACTTCTTGGTTGCACAAAAACAGAAGAAGGCGCAACTTGGGGTGCAGGCATTGGCGCACTTGCTGGCCAAGCAATCGGTGGCGATACGGGTGGCACACTCATAGGCGCAGGTATTGGAGCACTCGTCGGTGGCGCAGTTGGCAACAGCCAAGATCAAGAGGCGCAACAACAAAAAGCTTCCGCAAATGGCTCTACCATTCGACGAACTACTATCCAAGAAACGCTTGATGCAAATGGAAACGTCATTAAAACTGGCACAACAACTACGACATCAAGTCAAACTAGCGATGGATACACTGGTCTTGAATAGTAACAAGCCACTAGCATGTACTGCTAGCTTGGTGCTCGTTGTATGCCTTTGTGGTTGCAACAAGACTAAGAACAATGATAGGACATCAACAATGGATGCTATAGTTGATGGTACATTTGCAACAGATACAGCCATGCAAGAAGAACGTATGCAGCAAGGCAATTATATTCAGGAACAAGAGCAACGGTACAAATAACGTTGCAACAACTCAGAAAGGCACTACTATGAAACGATTACTCACAACACTCTCCGTAGCAGCACTTGTAACAATCTCACTTACAGGCTGTACAAAAACACAAGAAGGCGCTGGAATTGGCGCAGCCGTTGGCGCACTAGCAGGCCAAGCAATTGGTGGCGACACGGGCGCAACACTTATTGGCGCTGGCGCTGGCGCACTCATCGGTGGCGCAATTGGTAACAACCAAGAATAAACTGCGTCTCTAGAAACAAAAAAAAGCCCCGCTCACACGAGCGGGGCTTTTTTAATTCTGTTTTGCCTCAGGGAAGAAAAATCATCACCGAAGTGTTTGGATGATCAAGTGCACCGTTCAATCGTGCAGCTGCGTCTGCTAAGTAGCCGCTTGAATTTTCAGCAAGGTCAACTACCAATTCAACTTGCCAGTCACCTGCATGGTTGCCCCACCGGCGTACTGAACCTGCAGCTTCATCAAGCAACATAACACGCTGGTCAAGATTGCCTTCTTTCAGTGCTTCGTCAATCAATGCTCGTTGCGCGAGTGAATCGTCAATCATGGCAAGTGTTTCAGCAACTACTATTTGTGCCTCTTCGTCTGTTGAAGTGAGTGCCGCAATCAACGTGCCTGTCGCATCGTCTACTTCCAATTCTGTTTCTGCAAGAGCGATATCTCGTAACACATGAAGTGCTCTGTTTGCAAATGCTGCTTGCTCTTCGTAAGACAATCGGCCGCCGGATGCTTTTGCAATCAAATCTTCAATGACGCCGAGTTTAGCTGAGTCTGATACTGCTGCGTCAGAAGTTTCAACCATATCACGTTCGCCTACGCCAACTGCAAGTATTTGCGAATCTCCGCCAGTAGTAAGAATATATATAGGAGTAACAGTTGTTTTCGGCATCGATGCTAGCTCGTCTGCAACGGTTGTCCCTTGCACAGCACTTCTTGCCAACACTACTGCTAAATCGATTCCTGGAACTACTCCCGCAAGGTCGACAGCTTCTGTTGCAGTCGAACCCTGCCCGACTACTGACCAGCCATTGGACTGTAAGAATGCCGCCATCGCTCTTCGTTGATCGGCATCATCGCCAATGACGACTGCAAACATGTCACCACCGGAGCGGACTGCTGAAGCCAATAGAGGAACTACTCGGTAGCTACCTGTGAATGATTCTTTTGGAAGTGTCGAAGCTAGGGTTAATGCTGCTTCGTACTGCACACGACGATCTGGATAATACATTGCTCGCATAAGAGGTTTTTCGCCCGCAAGCAACGAATCCGCGCCAGCAGTTTCAGAAAGAGCCGTGATAGCTTCTAATGCGAGAGTTGTATCGCCCATTTCAAGTGCTCTGTCTAAGACCATCTGTGCTACATGAGGGCCAAACACTGTCGCATAAAATGCTGGGCTATGCGGAAGATTCCCGTACACCCTGTCGTTTTGACCTGCAAGCTCGCGGTCGCGTCGTAAGTTAGCTGCAACAAAAACACCCATTGCATTTTCGTTTTTTGGATTCAATGCAAGTGCTTGCTCAGCAAATGACATCGCCATTACGTCGCCGTACACTTCTTCGTGTACGTCAAGAGGAACAAGATGATTCTGAGCGTCCCAAGTCCAGTATAAGTTCAACCCACCAACTGGCTCAGTGATGACTGAATCTTGCCAATCAAAGTATTGGTTCGCAACAATCGTTTGGAGAATTGATAAATCTGTGTTTTCATCGATACCCAAACGAGAAAGTGCTTGGGATGCTGCATGCTTTGCAGCAGGTGATTCTTGCGAATCTTGCATAACTGCAACAAGAAACGGTGATGCGTGTGCGTATCGAATATCACCGAGCGTTTTAATGATGATTACTTTTGAATTATCATCCATATGTGGTAACGCTACGCACAAAGGGATTACTGCGTTGCGGCCAATTTTGGTAAGCATTTCGCGAACTTGTCGCGTGGCTTGTGCGTCTCCGGAATCTTGCAGGGTTCTGAGTAATGCTGGAACTGCGTACTCACCCGCTTCTTCCAAACGCTTCTCTGCAAGAATTCGCTGCCGAGTTGTGCCGTCTAAAAGTTCAATCGAACCATCGATGCGGGCAGCATTGCGAATCAGATTCGTGCGTCCTGTTTCGTATCTAGATTCAAGTTCTCCTGCGAGTGGCTCTAAATCATCTGCAAACATTGCCCAACCGATTGCACGATCAAAACGCTCTTGAAGTTCCCGGGTGCTTGAAACTAATGTGTAGAATTCTTCATCAGAGATTTCGCTCCGAATGAGTTTAATGGCATACCCTTCAGCATATTCAACATTCGCAACTAATGCGTAATGAATGAAATCATCAAGATCAGAAGATGCTTCGTTGCTCTGCGCTTGCAGTGCACCAGCTGATGCAAAGAATGCAATTGCAACAATGGGTATGAGAGATAAGAGAAATCGATTTCCAAAAGTAAACATGTACTTGCTCCGTGAGGGTAGCTAAATCACGGCTATAAAAGCCGCTACAGAAGTGATTGCATATCTTACCCCTTTTTTTGTTGCAAGTGAAGCACAAATACCCGTATACTTCTCACATCAGGGCGTTCCTGCAGGTGTTCTGCAGGATGACTACCTTTATAGGTAGGCAAGGGAAGGTGGTGAAAAACCACCGCGGACGCGCCGCCGTAACGAGTTTGCCACGTCAAGTGGCACATTTTGTGTGAAGACCACTGCTTGCGCCATGTTATGTGCACAAGTGGGAAGGTATACAAGATTGTACTCGGAGCCGGAAAACCTCTCCTGATATTCAGTGTTGCCTACGCGAATCAGGCTACGGCGCTGTAGGTGGATTTCGCCTTCACACGTACTTCTCGCACGGCTAAAAATAGAGAGGCCGCGCATGTCGTCTTTACCAATAATCGTTTCTTTGCTTCTTTCAAATCCATGGGCTGATACTGTTGTTTCCTTCGATGAAGGGATCGGTGGCACGCCTG
Organism: Phycisphaerae bacterium; assembly: GCA_018665385.1. Lineage (GTDB taxonomy): Bacteria > Planctomycetota > Phycisphaerae > Phycisphaerales > SM1A02. Next base: position 9,241 of record JABJDN010000006.1, read on the forward strand.
GCTACAACATTGCAGATACTGCGATCGGTGAACCAAGCCGGTTTACTGGTGGAGATATTTGGCCTGGAGTTGTAAGCCCATTCAACGCACCATGGCTTGCGGATGAAATCGTATCCATCGGTGCAGGTGGTTCGCTTGTTGTTGCATTCAATTCTCCAGTTACCGACGACCCTATGAATCCTTGGGGCATTGATCTACTCGTGTTTGGAAACTCGGGGCTCCTAGATAATTCATGGCCAGCAGGAATCGTCGGCGGTGTTTTCAGTGACGATGGCGGGCAAATTGAAGTATCAGCAGATGGGAAAATTTGGGTTGCTATCACAACAAACGAAGCGGACGGACTTTGGCCAACACGCGGGTTCATCGACAGTCAACCATACGACGCAGTCGAGGGTTCGCAACCATCAGATTTCACTATGCCAGTCGACCCTCGGCTCACATTAAATGATGTCATGGGTCTTACAAATGACGAACTGATTGCGTACTACAGAACTTCAGGCGGCGGCACCCCGATTGATCTTGCTGGAACGGGTCTTGATGAAATTTCATACGTGCGAATTTCTGTAGACGCAAGTTCTAAACTATCTCCTGAAATTGATGGTTTTTCAGATGTACAAGAACAATTCGTTGGTGATGTAAATATGAATGGAGTCGTAGATGTTACGGATTTACTCATACTCGTTGGCTCGTTTGGTCCTGCAGAAATCGGCGGGCCGCTCGCTGACTTTAATGGTGATTTGATTATCGATGTTATAGATCTTCTTGCTCTAATCGGAAACTGGTCTTCGTAAATGCGACGTGGGTTTTCACTAGTTGAGTTATTAGTCGTTCTAGCAATCGTTGGAATCCTTATATCATTTATGGTTCCAGCGATTGGCGGCGCGCAACGCCTGAACCAAACGACTGTTTGCAAAAACAATCAGCGCCAACTGGTACTTGCTGCAGTGCAATATACAAATGATTTTGAAACATACCCTCCTGCTTTTACGAGTGAGTTTAAAGCGTGGGATGACGAGACTATTTTATGGCAATACATTGACACACCGATTGAACAAATGATGTGCCCAAAACATATTCATACAAACCACTCGGCTAGTGGGTACAACTACAACACTTCGTTTATTGGCTCAGAAGCATACATCTCTGGTTTTGTTGTCGATGGTGTTCAACCCTCCGATTGCAAACACCCATCGCATTGTGCAATGTTTGGAGACAGCAGTAAAAATAAATTTATGCGTTCACCTGATGCAGACGCCGTGTACGACCCATACACCGATCCAAACACACGGTGTGCCGGCATGCAGGCTTTTCGTCATGACGGAGGCACCGTTGTGGCGTGGCTTGATGGCCATGTCTCGGTGCAACACAAAGCATACAGCGAGTGCAGCGATGACGAAGACTCTGGTTTTCTTAGCGAAGACAATTCGCTGTACAACCCAATCTCATTTGTTCTTCATTCATTCCAGGGGTACGCTACGCAAGAAACTTGTGTACCAGCAAGCACATCGGCGTCTGATTGAGGAAGTTGCACAAGGCCATTCGTCTCTACTGTGTGCATCAAATCGCCTGACCCCTGCCAAGTTGGAATTGAGACCCTGCCGTTCTCAAGAACGCACGGTCGAAATGCTTGACGCGTAGCATTTGGTTTCACATCGCATGCAAGAGGCGCAACTTGCCATGGAAGTTGTGCAGGCATTCCTTGCATTTGTCGAACTACGGGCCACCCAAACAAACAAGCGCAAGCCAAAGCTGAAACTGGATTTCCCGGCATCCCAAGAACAGTTGTTTTTGCATGTGTACCGACCATGATGGGCTTGCCTGGCTGAATGTTGGCTCCCTTCAATACAGTTTCAACGCCAGTGTCTGCAAACACTTCAGGAAAATAGTCTCGTTTTCCAGCGCTGATTCCACCTACTGTTACAACTATGTCAGCATTGCTGTGTAGCGATTCTGCCATACACGCTCTCGTTGCTTCAAGGCAATCCTCAACGTGCAGTGTTGCAATGATTTCACAACCCATCGACTTAAACGCTTGCGAAACCATAGCATTGTTAGAGTTACGTATTTGGTTTGCCTTTGGAGTCTCGCTGATTGGAACAACTTCATCGCCACTTGTTATCACAATAACTTTTGGTGTAGTAACAACTGGCACGTCTGCCAACCCTACGCTCGCGCACATACCGATGTGATGCGGTGCAAGTTGGGTAAAGCAATTCACAAGTACATCACCTTTCAGTGCATCGACTCCTCGCATATGCATTCGTGCGTTCAGTGATGGCTTGTCGCAATGAAAAACAACTGTATCTAGGCTGTTATTTGTTTGTTCATGTGGAATTACTGCATCGCACCACTCTGGAACAGGCGCGCCGGTTGCGATTGCCACGCACGTATTTGACGGGCTATGTTGTTCGAAAGTACAACCTGCTGGGATTTGCCCAACTACCTGTAATTCGACTCCGCGATGTATTTCATCAGACCGAACTGCGTATCCATCCATTTGCGATCTATTAAATGGCGGGAAATCTCGATCAGCAAGAACATCACTTGCTAGGATTCGCGCGAGTGATGAAGAAATCGGTACGTACTCGGTCTTGCTCGTGCAAACTACTGCATCAAGAACCGTACGCAATGCTTCATCGTATGACGGAAGTTCTTGCATTACCCACCGCTCACTGGGGGAAGAATCGCGACGACTGCTTTGTCTTCGATTGGCGTTTCAAAGGAGCAAAGAGTTTTGTTCACTGCAATTGCACACGTACATTTGAGTTGTGCAAACTCGGGTACTTGTTCAGATAGCAGCCCGAATAGGTCGTTTCCTGTTGATTGAACAGGTAAAGTGAGTTGCGTTTCTCGCTTCCCAAACACTTCAGCTGCTTTCGCAAACAAGAGCACCGTACATGTAATATTATCTTCTGCCAAAACGTTGCTCTAGTTCTTCGATGCTCAATCGCATCGTAGTAGGTCTCCCATGCGGGCAACTACTACCACGTTCAATTTGTTTGCGTTTCTGTAACAAGTCTGCAAGTTCCCTTGGAGATAAGTGATCCCCCGCTTTGATGGCTGCTTTACATGACATCATATCTACAATTTCAGCCAGAGCTTCTTCTTCGCTAGTTGGAAATTCGTTTGACCCAAGTACATCTAGTAACTCGCGAATAAATGTAGCCCCGTTTACATTTCTAGAAACTAGTAGCGTAGGTAATGCGTAGACAGAAATCGAGGAAGGACCAGATGCCGACAACTCTATGCCTAACTTTTCAAGGAGATGGCTATAGGTTTCTATGGCTTCCAATTGACAGACATCCGCATCAACTGCATCTGGAACTAACAATCGTTGCGATTCTAAATTACCCGCTGACAATCGTTGCATGAATTCTTCAAACATCACGCGTTCGTGCAAGGC
>JABJDN010000005.1 GCA_018665385.1 Phycisphaerae bacterium
AGAATATTCATCCATCGAAGACGCTGCAATTATTAAAGGCAAGTGGCAGTTCAGCGATGGCATTGCTTTCATGGGCAACGGCACTTGGGACTTAGATGGCGGCACCTTCTCTCGTGGATCCTTGGGAGCTGAACTCGATCACGGGCGAGATGTTCGGACGTATATTGAGTATCGAGAAATTGACATAAGCAACGACCAGTATCTTGCCGTAGGGCTTCAGTATGAATTGAGCAAACGGTATTCGTTAAATTTCTCCCCTTCTTGGAATTTCAATAATGACAAATTACAATCGTTACATTTTGCTGTAACAAGGCACTACCCAGAATTTGATTTAGTTGGACTTGTCAATTACAACGAGATTCAAGATGAAACTTCGTACGGTTTCAGATTTGACCTTCTGAAGTTTTAACAGTCGTATAAATTTCCTCTAACTGTTGAATTGTCAACGTAGCAGGTCGCATATCTTCTGTCACCCCTTCTGGCAACGCGACATCACGACCAATGATTGTCCCAATTTGTTTTCTGCGTTTTGCAAACAATGCAGTGACGAACAACGCAAACTCAACACTGTTTACGGGCTGAACTGGCTTCGGCACAATACCCACACATGCACTTGTAATTTTTGGTTGTGGCCAAAAACATGTGTTTGGGACCTTCGTAATAAGTTCTACATCTGCAAGGCGCTGAACAAGGATTGACAAGACGCCCCAGTCAGAAGAATTTACTGAAGCCATGAGTCGCTGTGCAACCTCGTACTGAATTGTCACATATTGCCCAAGGCAAGTTTGGTGTTCAGCAAGTATTCCAACCATGAGTGGGCTTGCAATTTGATACGGCAGATTTGAAACTAGTTTCCACGTGCGGCCATCAATCGCTTCAATGATTTCGGGATTCAATTTTTTTTTCTGCAAACAATCACCATGTATCAATGTGATTGTGTTTCCGAACTTATCTTGCAACAATCCGGTTAAGCCCTTGTCAAGCTCGCAAGCAATAACCGAACACCCTCTTTCAAGTAGTGCTTCTGTTAGTGCGCCTGTTCCGGGACCAACCTCTACGACTAGTTCCCCTTCTTGTACACCTGAAGCATCAACCAACTTACCAATGATATTGTGGTCATGGAGAAAGTTTTGCCCTAGTTTATGCAAGGGAGACAGGCCATACTCGTCGAGCATGGTTCGGATATCTCGAAGTCGTTGCAGAGTTACGCCTTTCCGAGATATTCACCGGAGTCTGTGTTAATTTTTACAACCTGTCCAACTTCGATGAATGGAGGAACGCGAACACGAGCACCAGTTTCGACAATCGCTTCTTTAAGTTGATTTGTAGCCGTTGCAGCTTTCGCTTGGTCGGTAGTTTCAGTAATAGCTAGCTCAACGGATGCTGGCAAATCTATGCCCAGAGCGTTGCTGTTGTAGACAAGTACCGTTACGTCAAGGCCATCTTTAAGCCACTGGCTCTGCGTGGGCAACACAACGTCTTCAGCAAGTTCTATTTGGTCGTAGGTTTCGTTATCCATAAACACCCAGGGACCTTTGCCTTGCCCACTACTATCGTACAAAAACTGCATAGTGCGTTTATCTATGTTTACATCTTCCACTTTATCGGATGAATTAAAACGATTGATTTTAATCGTACCAGTATCTAAATTTTTCATCTTCACTTGCACATACGCTGGACCCTTGCCAGGTTTTACGAATTCAGTGTCGATGACAATTTGTAGTTTTCCATCGTAAATAAGTGCTTGTCCGCGTCTTAATTCTGTTGATTTAATGGGCATTTGTATTTCCTCTTGGTACTCTGTAAAACGTATTAACGAGCGGTTGATTCAGCTCGAACTTCGCGTAGGACTGTAACTTTAATTTCGCCTGGGAACGTCATTTCTTCTTCAATACGGGTAGCGATACGTTTTGAAATTGCAAATGCTTCGCCATCGCTAATAGATTTGGCATCAACAATAACCCGCACTTCTCGACCTGCTTGAATCGCGAAGGATTCTGTAACACCCGGTTGTTCCTTTGCGAGCGATTCGAGCTGTTCGAGGCGCTTGACATACATCTCCATCGACTCTCTACGTGCGCCTGGTCTCGCACTGCTTATCGCGTCAGCCGCCATAACTATTGGAGTGTACGGAGTTGTTGAGGGTATATCACCGTGATGGCCAGCGATGGCATTTAGAACTGCTTCAGCTTTTTCACCATGTTTTTTGCAAAAGTCCATACCAATTTGAGGGTGTGTACCCTCTACTTCATGGTCCATTGCCTTGCCGATATCATGTAAAAATCCACATCGCCTTGCAAGTTCGCCATCTAGCCCGAGTTCATCTGCAATGACTTGGCATAGGAAGGCGACTTCAACCGAGTGACGAAGCACATTCTGCCCGTAACTTGTCCGAAAGTGCATCTTACCTGCCGCTTCGATAATCTTTGGATGCAGACCACGAATGTTTGTTTCCATGACAGCATCGTTTCCTGCTTTTATAATTCGTTCCTGAATTTGTTCTTTCATTTCCTCAACTACTTCTTCGATTCGAGAAGGATGGACCCTGCCGTCTGCGACAAGTTTTTCAAGTGATTTTCCAGCAATCGCTCTGCGAATTGGGTCGAAACAAGAAACGGAAATAACACCAGGCGTATCATCGATAAGAATATCTACCCCAGTGGCTTGTTCAAGGGCGCGAATATTTCTGCCTTCTCGGCCGATGACCTTACCCTTCATGTCATCTGATGGGATGCGTACAGAGCGCACTGTAGATTCAGCAACATGGTCTGAAGCAAACCGCTGAATGGCTTGCAGTGTAATTTCTCTACTTTTGGATCGTGCTTGGGTGTTCGCTTCAGAAATGATTTTTTCCATAAGATCATTTGCTTCATGCTTAGCATCGTGGCGAACTTCATCCAATAATTGGTCTTTCGCTTGGTCACTTGACATTCCAGAAACTTCTTCAAGGCGTGTTCGAAGTGTACTTCGTTCTTTTTCAAAAGCAACTTTTTCAGTTTCCAGTGTATCAGTTTCCTTATCAAGGGCACTTCGAACGGAATCTAACTTTGTTTGTCGATCAGTTATCTGGTCCATCATCTGGTTAAGACCATCTTCGCGTTTAGTCACGCGTGCTTGGTCTGCTTTTACTGCCTCTAACGAGCCAGCGACTTCAGCTTCTACTTCTTTTTTGCGTGCAGTTGCGGTACGCTCAGCATCTAGCTCTGCTTTCTGTGTAATTTTTTCTGCTTCTGCTTTTGCAGCAGATGCCAATTGCTCAGCGTCTTTCTTCGCAAGGCGAATTGTTCCGCCTGTAACTGCTCGAATTGCAAACCAACCGACCGCTATTCCTGCGATCAAACCCCCAAAGCCAACCCCTAATACTAACCATATATTTGTAGTCATAAATCTATCTGCAACAAAGGTAAAACTGCTGCCCTTTCACAAGGTATGAAAGCTGACCCATCCATAACACAATCGCAGATTACTAGTTGTGCACATGCATAATATGTATTGCACGGCTACAAAGCCCTTTGAGCGAATCTCAGTTCCTTCATCAGGAAGAGATTTTTGAACAACAATTCCGTATTGAATTGTTTTATTGTCGTATATAAAATACAAGCTCAGAAACTATATTAATCTATTCAACTGCTATTTGGCGCTCTTAGAACGCCTTTTGCGGTTGCCGGCGAGGGCCGGTGCGATCGGCCTCCCATGAGTGGTCAACCGAGAAAACTACGTTAACCCTAAAACGATTCAGGTTAACTTCTGTAAGAAACTGTAGTATTCCAAAGTAAGGACCTGCCGTCAAGCAGTTTTTACCCTTAACTAACTTCTATGCCACGAATTATTAATTGGTTTCTACGGTTCAGCATTCAGAACCCTCTTTGCACCCGCCTAATAGGGTCTGCATCAAGGCGTCAACGCGATATGTACATTCGCTGGACATATGTCGCCCTGCTCGGTGCTGTGCTCCTCCTTGGGCTTCTGAGTATGACTTCCGGCAGCAGTTTTTCACTAAGAGATTTAGCCGCAGGCAGCGCGAGCGTGTTTACGTTTCTAGCAATTTTCCAACTTATACTCATCTGTGTACTCACCCCAATCTTCATGTCTGGAGCAATTGCAAAAGAATCCGATCCAAAGACATGGGACATTTTGCTCACAACACCAATTTCTCCATTGCAAATTGTGCTGGGCAATATCTTTGGGCGACTTTTTTTTATACTCGCGCTTCTTATTGGGGCGCTGCCCATTATGATTGTGACGCAATTTTTCGGTGGAGTACCGCTTCGTACGATTCTCTTGACACAAGTGGTTACGATTTTATTAGCATTCGTAGTAGCATCTGCGGCTATTGGCATGAGCGTAACCCGCACTGCTGGTAGAAAAGCCGCTGTAAGTTTCTTCATCCTGACAGTGTTGTATATTCTGGTGACCTACACAATCGACCAATTGATTCGAGTTCCAATTACAGCAGGCGCTAGCGCAACGTGGACTACACTCCTTACACCCTTAAACCCTTTCCTAGTGTTAGAAGCTCTACTGCAACCCTCTGGATACATCGTCCCTGAAACAAGCAATTTACCTTGGCCTCTAGGATGGATTACTACGCACCCAGTTGCAGGGTGGGCGTGGATTACAATAGTTCTTAGCATCAGCATCATCACGTGGGCATCTTTGCAAGTTCGAAAATTAGGAAACAAATCTGACACGAACACTTTCTGGCAAAAGTTCACTCAATCAACGCTTGAAGACCGAGAGCCTCGCGCTGTGTCCGGCAATCCCATCGCTTGGCGAGAGCGGGTAACTCGACACCGCAATATAGGCTCGAATCTTGGGCGATGGGGGTTTGTTTGCCTGTTCGGCCTCGCATTCATACTACTCACTACATTCTTGTACACAAAAACAATTTCTGCAGATATATACCGAGACATCATGTTGTACCTTGTCATTGGCGAGGTCCTCATCGTAGGCTTTTCGGCAATAACTATTTCTGCTTCATCCATTGCTAAGGAACGCGAAGATGGTTCTCTTGACTTGTTGCTTACCACTTCTATTACTCCGAAACTATATTTAGGAGGAAAAATCCGCGGACTCATCATGCACTTGCTCCCGATGGTTTTAGTGCCATGTGTTTCGATGCTGTTGATTGGGCTCCTTGTACTTGCAAACCCCGACGGAAACGCAGTATCAGATACTCTAGCGATAACCGTGGGTGATGACCAAGCAGCACAATTCATCGAAATGCCTATCGCCTTGTTTGGACCCGCAATTTTATTCCCCGCTGTCTTTATTCCGTTTGTTGCATTTTGCATGACCCTAGGGTTACTCTGGTCTATGAAAAGCAAAAGCTCTATTGGTGCTATCGTGGCATCGCTGATTTTTGTTTTTATCTTAGTAGCAGGGCTTGGAATGTGCGCTATACCTGTTAGCAATGTCCCCTACATGGGGCCCGTTATTAGTGCGCTCTCTCCAATTGCGAATATTTTCGCAGTGCTCTCACCTGCAACAGCGGTACCCACTATTGCCGAGACTGGAGTTTATGAAGCAAACTTGGCAACTTCAATAGGCACAATCGTTGCCTGTATGTTCTGGTCGTTGCTCAGCTGGGGCTTACTAAAAAGTATGACCGTTTCATTTGTGCCGACTGTCAGGCGCCTTGCTGGGATTCAGTAAACATACGCTGGCTACCTAGAATCCGCCGCTTCGCATCACTTTTAAACTGTCAGGGAATGGATACGTAGCGAACACTCCAGTAGGTGCAATCTCCCACATGCCAAGCGATGGGTACATGTCGCCTCTATACCCAGATTCATACACTGTTCGCAAAACAGTTTCGAAGGTTGGCTCATTGCCATTTTCATCAACAAGCTTGTTTGACTTTGCTCCCAAGAAACAAACGCTCGCGCATGGCATGCGGTCCCACCTTCGTTCCACCATGTCAGCAATTGTTGAAAAACCTGCACTAATATCTTTGAGCGTAAAACTAGGTTGATGTAATGGGCGAAGCAATGCAAGCACGTTCACTTCATCCATGTCGTACTTGAGCACCAGTACTTTATCTGGAGAGCGTTCAGCATAGACACGTGCATATTTAGTAATGCTTTCGTTATCCCACTGACTTGTTGGAATCATTTCGCCAATAGTACTGATCATGCCATCACTATTGTCTTCAGGATTAACGCTACAAACGACTGTTCTGTACCTTCGTGCCATCATGTCTGAAAGCAAGAAGTGCCCCCATTGAATGCGGATTTGGTCGCGTTCTTTTGTGGCTTTTCTTGGGTCACCGCTTGGCAAAATCACAAGGCGATTTGCTTGGCGATCTGCTTCCATCAATATGTCACCATCACCGTCGTAAATTTTAGGTTGAGATTCTGTTTGTGAATTTGTTGACATGTTTGAGCTCCTTTGGTTTACACAAGTTTTTACACAAGTAGAGAGGCTGGGTTTTCAATTAATTCTTTGAGCGCTTTTAAGTATAACGCTGCCATAGCACCATCGATTACTCTGTGATCTAAGCTGAGTGTTGCGGTCATTTCGTGACCCACCGCCAGTTCGCCATTTCGTACAACAGGCTTTTCTACGGCTGATCCTACTGCGAGTATCGCGGAGTTTGGAGGATTTATGATCGCAGTAAAGTTATCAACTCCGAACATCCCCAAGTTTGAAATCGTGAAGGTAGTGTCACCCATTTCTTCTGGGGAAAGACCTGTCTCACGTGCCTTCTTTGATAAGTATTGAGACTCTTGACTGATGGTCCGAAGACTTTTCTGGTCTGCATGCTTTATGCTTCCAACAACCAGACCACCACCTCGTTCTTCGGGGAGTGCAATCGCAATTCCTACATTTACAGGGCCATGGTAGTGAATGCAATCACCACCAAACGAAGCATTAAACTCTGGGTGTGTTGCCATAGAGAGAGCGCAACAGCGAACAATAAAATCATTTACTGAAAGTTTAATTCCTGTGGCTGCTAATTGAACGTTTAATGTTTTTCGCATCTCCATTAATGGATCCATATTAAACGTCATCGTTACTTGGTAGTGAGGAATTGTTTGTTTAGATTCTACTAAGCGCTTTGCAATAATTTGGCGCATGTTTGAAAGTGGCACAGAGCGATCTTGTTGCCAAGGCGAAGACGCTACGAGGGGCTGAACTACTGCAGTAGCGATCGGTGCCGGTGCCACTGGTTGCGGCACTTTGGTAGTTTCTGCAGCCGCTGTTGTTTCGCAAGTAGTTGCTTCAGTTGCAACTTGTTGTAGAACATCTCGCTTAATGATTCTTCCAGAAGGTCCGCTACCTTGTATAGACGCTAAATCAACGCCATGTTCCTCAGCTAATCGACGAGCAACAGGGCTTACACGTGGTCCGCCATATTGTTTTTGGCTAGGCGTATGAACCGTTGCAGTTGGGGCTTCTGCCTCTTTTGCTACAGGTATATCAGAACTTGATGGACTGTTGTCTGCCGTTGGCTCTTCGTCTTCGCTTGCGATTGTGGCAATAATAGTGCCGACATCCACAGCTTCCCCTTCGTTAATGAGGAGCGACTCAACTTTGCCGTCATCAAATGACTGCAACTCCATTGTAGCTTTATCTGTTTCAATATCTGCAAGTAAATCACCTGATGAAACCTCGTCGCCAACAGCTACATGCCAGTGAAGGATAGTACCCACTTCCATGGTGTCAGAGAGCCTAGGCATTGTTATTTCAATTGGCATAACGCTACTATTCCGTTCGTTTAGGCGTTGTATGTAGCAGCACGAACTGCTTCACATATTTTTCGTGTATTGGGCAAGTACGCTTGCTCAAGATTTTGAGCGTACGGTGTTGGGACATCATCACTATGTACGCGATGCACATAATTATCAAGATCATCAAAACAGATAGAGTGAATTTGCGAAGCAATTTCTGAACCTAATGAAGCAAACGACCAGGATTGGTCAACAACTACACACGCATTTGTTTTGCGTACAGAATCAACCATTGTGTCAATATCTAATGGACGAATTGTTCGACCGTCGACGACTTCGCAACTAATGCCATCTTTCGCAAGTTCTTCCGCCGCTTCTAAACAAAAGTGCAATGGACGACCAAAACTAATAATTGTGCAATCCGTACCCGCGCGTCGAATCAATGCTTGCCCAAATGGAATTGTGTACTCTTCTTTTGGAACATGTCCAGTGGTAGAAAGCAGTCGCTCAGACTCAAGGAAAAACACTGGGTTGTCATCACGAATTGCTGTCTTCAAAAGTCCTTTTGCGTCGTACGCGTCGTATGGAATTGCCATTTTTAGTCCTGGTACATTCGCATACATGGATTCCACACACCAAGAGTGTGTAGAGGCAAGTTGTCCGCCCGCGCCATCGTTCCCGCGGAATACGATTGGGCAACCAAATTGGCCACCTGACATATACAACATCTTTGCTGCGTTATTCAAGATTGGGTCTGCGGCAACAAGGCTAAACGACCAACTCATAAACTCAACAATAGGGCGAAGGCCTCGCATAGCAGCACCAATAGACATTCCAGAAAATCCACTCTCGCTGATTGGAGTATCGATTATTCTTCGAGGGCCAAATTCATCGAGCATACCCTTACTTACTTTGTACGCGCCATTGTATTCAGCAACTTCTTCCCCAATCAAAAAGACTCGATTGTCGTTGCGCATTTCTTCGGACATCGCTTCGTTCAACGCATCTCTAAATTCAATAATTCTTTCAGTAGTTACTACACTCACGCTGCACCCCCTTCTTCCAACATTTCCGGTTTTGACGTGCCAGTGTACGGGCCCCATGAATCTGTGTACACATCTTTGTACAGTTCATCCATCGGCGTTTCTGGTGATTCGCTTGCCCACTTGACTGCTTCTTTTACTTGCGCCTTTACTTGCCTGTTCATTTGCTTCAATGCATCTTGGTTGAAGTCAAACTTTTCGGTCAAATATGTAATGAGTTGTGCTATGCAATCGATAGATTCTTCTTGTGCTTCTTCTTCTTTCGTGCGGTATTTTCGTGGGTCAGACATAGAGTGCCCTTTGTAGCGGTATGTATCTGCCTCTACGAAAAATGGTCTCGATTCTTCCCTACACCAATCCGCAATTGACTTAAATTTTTGGTACATGTTTACCACATTTTTTCCATCAACAATCGCATGGTTAATGCCGAATGCTTCAGACTTCACGTGCAGTTCGTTTGCCATTGATGTCCCACGCTCAATTGCTGTCCCCATTGAATAGCGGTTATTTTCCAGAACAAAAATCACTGGTAAATCTTGCAAACTTGCAAGGTTCATCGCTTCGTAGAAACATCCTTGGTTCAATGCTCCATCGCCAAGATAACACAGTGTTACATGGTTTGATGTGCCACCCTTCATCAGTTCATCTTCGTATTTCGTTGCGAATGCTAAGCCAGTTCCGAGTGGCGTTTGCGCGCTCACGATTCCGTGACCCCCATACAAGTAATGGTCCGCATCAAACATGTGCATGGAACCACCTTTGCCTTTTGCGCAACCGCCAACACGACCAAACATTTCTGCCATGCAGTGTTTCGGATCCATACCACGAGCAAGTGCATGGCCATGGTCACGGTATGCAAGGACCACGGGATCGTCGTCGTTCACTGCAGCAATCGAACCGACTGCTACTGCTTCTTGTCCAATATAAATATGACAGAAACCGCCAATGAGGCGATTCTGATACGCCTGCATGGTTCGCACTTCAAACTCTCGAATCAATAGCATTTGACGAAGCCAGCCAAGCAGTACACCTTCGTTTGGAACCGGCGCCAATTCAATCTTGCTCAAATTCCG
>JABJDN010000004.1 GCA_018665385.1 Phycisphaerae bacterium
AAATCGATCGAAGAAGTTGCAGCAGATGCAACAAGGCAATGTGGGTGGTTCTTGCAACACGATAAAGTGGCAAAAGTTGAGTTAACTTGTTCGCCCAATGTCGGCACGTATTTATTTTCTAATAAGCGAAATCAATTCGCTGCCTTTGAAAAGAATACAAACAAACGAATAGTTGTCCGCATAATCGAAGGCATTGCGACAGATAGAATTGTCTTTTATGCATACGACGAACGTGGCACTGATATTGAATTAGACACTTTAGAAAAGGTAGTACCACCTTCAATACAAAATTTGATGAAGTTGCAAGCATCGCACGTGGAGCCAGAAGAACTTCTTGAGAAAACTGGCAGGAAGCGTTCTAGGCGAAGAGGCGGAAACAAGGCGCCTTTAGCTGAAGCAACGTCTATCAGCGGCAATGCGAACTTAGACGAAGAAATGGCAATGTTAGATAAGCCACAGTCTGAGAAAAAACCTGCTAATAAAGAAAAGCCAGCAAAGAAAAAACCCCAGAAGAAGGCTGAAGATACACCGGCGGATGCAGCTACTCGAGTCTACTTGTTTGCAAAAAGTATAGGTAGGACTAGTAAAGAAATAGTCGAGTTATGCAAAGAGCAAGGCGAAGATGTTCGTGGACACATGTCAATGATGAATGCTGAACTTGTTACAAAATTCACGGCTCACTTTGGAGAAGATGAACAGGAAACACCACCGCCAAAACGCAAACGTCGTAGAAGAGGTGGTAGAGGTAGGGGCAAGAAGGTTCAGGTAGCGGTAGAGGGCTCATCAGAAGAACAGGCGGATCCAAAAGAAGAGACTGCCAAAAAGAATACTACAAAAAAGAAACGTTCCCGTAGAAGCTCAAAGAAAACTTCAAAGAAAAACGATCCAGAAGTTGAAGCAAAAAAAGAAGTTGAACCCAAGGTTGAAAAGCCTATAGTTAAGCCAAGGCGAACATTGTACGGAAGAAGTAGAAGAAGTATCTCGACTGATGAAGTGCAGCAAAGTATGGGCGAACGCACATGAGCCGAAGGGTGTTTATCCTTGGATCAACAGGGTCAATAGGTTGTAGCACTGTTGAAGTTATAGAGCATTTGCGTTCTATTGATGGAGATGGCAGTTGGCCAGTTGTAGGCATTTCCGCTGGATCAAATTGCGAGTTGTTGCTGCAACAAGCAACGCGGCTTGATGTAGAAGCAATAGCAATTACAAACAAAGCAGCGCTCGAGTTCAAAAACATATTTTCAAATTCAGAAGAATTGCTAAAAGCACATGCGAAACCAGGAGATATTGTGGTTGCTGCAATTGTTGGTTTTGCAGGTGTTGCTCCAGTGCTAACGGCAGTTAAATGCGGATGCGATATAGCACTTGCAAATAAAGAAACACTTGTAGCAGCGGGTGAAATTATCATGAAAGCGGTGCAGAAAGCCGGAGTAAGATTACTACCGGTGGATAGTGAGCACTCTGCAATTTATCAAGCTCTTTCAGAACACCCAAATGCTGAAATTGCAAAAATAACGTTAACCGCGAGTGGCGGTTCATTGAGAAACATCAAAACAGAAGATTTGTCCAATGCAACAGTGGAGCAAGTATTGAATCATCCAACGTGGTCAATGGGCGCTAAGGTTACGGTTGATTCTGCCTCTTTGATGAATAAAGCATTAGAACTTATTGAAGCGTGCTGGCTGTTTGATGTGAAGGATGACAGGCTAGAAGCTGTGATACACCCGCAATCAATCGTCCATGGCATGGTTCAATTTGTAGATGGTTCAGTCATTGCCCAGATGTCCCCACCTGACATGAAATTACCTATCCAATTTGCGCTAACGTATCCAAAAAGAGTTGATGGCTGTAGCCCAAAAATTGACTGGGCGAATCATTCGACTTTACAGTTTGAAGCAATTGATAAGATTCGTCATCCAGCAATTCAGCTTGCATACGACGTGATTAGACTTGGTGGTACAGCGGGCGCTGTTTTCAATGCGGCAAACGAAGAAGTTGTTGAATCTTTTCTTGAACATTCTCTCCCCTTTGGGGCAATGGTGCCTATCGTAGCTGAAGTGCTTGGTACTATTACACATTCGGAAAACGTTACATTAGAATCCGTGGTTGCAAAAGATACTGAAGCTCGAGAACTTACTCGAAAAATTATCTCTTCTCAAAAAGTGAACTCATAAAGGACTCCAATGTCATTCGAATCGTTATTTAATATTCTCCTTATTATTCTTGGTTTTGGATTGCTTATTGGCATTCACGAACTTGGGCACTTTCTAGCTGCTAAATGGTCTGGAATTCGAACAAACGCTTTTGCTGTTGGCATGGGTCCACAAGTTATTTCATTCCGCAAGGGAGTTGGATTCTGTTTTAAATCTTCAAGTCCGAAAGTTATCGCAAAGTGCGGCAAGGACGCCAACGGCATGACAGATGCTGAGCTCGTAGAGCACGGTATTTCTGAAACGGAATACTCACTACGATTGTTACCAATAGGTGGTTTTGTATCTATGCTTGGGCAAGAAGATGGCAAGCCTGAAGAAGTTTCAGCGGACCCCCGAAGTTATAACATGTGTTCGATAGGGAAAAGAATGGTTGTTGTTTCAGCAGGCGTTTTCATGAACTTACTCTTAGCTATTTTGTTTTTCGTTATATGTTTTCAAATTGGTGTTCATTTTGAAGCGCCTATTGTCGGGCAAATTATTCCGGGCTCACCTGCTGCAAACGCACGCTCTATTGCTCATAATGGGGGCGGAGAGAACAACAAGATCGTGCCGGGTGATCAAATTGAATTTATAAATGGCGAGAAAGTCACTACTTTTCAAGACGTACAAATTGCGAGTGCAATGGCAAAGCCAGGAGTTCCAATTCTACTTGCGATTACGAATTCGGCAGATGGGAATTTGTACGATTATCAAATAGTTCCAAAGAATACTGATGGCGGATTGTTAGAGTTAGGCTTGTTCCCTGATTCAACCTTGCAATTACGCGGAGGCGAGTCTGCTGTTTCTGCGCTTGCAATGCTCGCAGTTCAGTATCCAGAGTTACTTCAACTGCAGCCTGGCATGAAGATGGCTGGAATATGCGACCCTGTTGATTATCGACGTAACAAAGATATAGCTTTCCAGCCAATTTCTCAATTTAACCAATTAGAGTCGTTCCTGAGCAACCGTCTAAATAGCGTTACTACTTTATGGGCATATGGGGACAAGCAAGTAGTCGTAGAAATCCCAACTCAAATTAAATTGCAGATTTTACGACCTGTTGGAATTCCTGAAAATGCACCTCAAAACTATGAATATGGTTTTGGCGGATTAGTTCCACTTTCGGAAATTTCGTATGTTGTACCTACCAGCCCAAACATTGATTCATTGGAGGTAGGCGATGTCATCACAAAAGTGAATTCTCTTGACTATCCTCGAATGGGGCAATTGAGAAATTATTTAGCGAATCAGCCAGATGGAGATGTGCATGTTTCCGTATTACGCAGTGGTAGCGAAGAAAATATTATTGCTAAATTAGAAGACGGCAAACTTGGTGTACTTCTAACAAGTGCTCTAGATTTTTCCATAACAGCACAGCCATTAGAAGAGGTGCTTACCAATGTAGACGGCGCCCTTGTCTCAACACCAACACCGATTGCAGGACTGCAAATCCTTGGGGGATCATCGCTTTTAGGAGCCTCAACTTCTATCAGTGCTGAACTTTCGCAGAATGACATTGTGCATACAGCACAGACTTGGCGACAGTTTATAGACCAAATGGATACGGCTACCATGAACAGCACAGCAACTGGGAAGCTTGTTCTTATAGTGAAAAATCCGACAAAGAACGCTGAAGTCATACAGTTTGAATTACCAACCGCACTCGGAAAAATTACTGGTAGTACTTCGCCGTTAGCGCAGCAATTGTTTGAACCGTTGTACGTAACTCGTCACAGTGACGGCAATCCGCTCAAGGCACTTCAGATGGGGTTCGATGAAACGACGAACATGGTTGTCATGACTTACTTGACGATTGACAGACTTTTTCGGCGTACAGTTGGCGTTGATCAGTTACGAGGTCCTGTAGGTATTGTCAGCATTGGTTCCAAAATTGCAGGGAGAGGGTTTAGCTACTTGCTCTTCTTCTTAGCGATTATTAGTGTAAATTTGGCAGTACTAAATTTCTTGCCATTGCCGATTGTTGATGGTGGTCTGTTCTTGTATCTTGTTTATGAGAAAATATTTAACAAGCCGCCTCCAATTGCATTCCAAAATGCAGCAGCTGCACTGGGTTTGTGTCTGATAGGCGCTTTGTTCCTTGTTACGTTTTATAACGATATAGCTCGCCTAATCTCTGGCGCCGTCTAAAATTCTTTTTCCATAATTCCCGCATCACCCAATTTACCTCTGAGGTAACCTCTGCGTCTACCTCTGTGGCAACCTCTGAGGCTACCGCTGAGGCTACGTCTGAGGTTTGAGGTTACCACTGTGAATGCCTCAGAGGTGAACACAGAGGTTTAAATCCTTTTATTGGGGTTAAGATGGGTGGGGTGTGTGGTGTATGTGGGCAAAACTTAGGGAGATGTTGTTTTTGGGGTCATGAAGCATGTCTTTGAAGTCGAAATATCCTTTGGATGGGCAATAATCTAGGAACAGGATCCGCATGAACACACCTAAAAACATGATTCAAAAATGCAGGCGTCAAGTACTCATCATCGAGGAAAATACTGCAACTGCAGAACGTCTTATGGCAGCACTGGTTGCTCCGCAATCACAAACTACGTTTCCGAAGGAGCAGATTGATTGCACTACG
Source organism: Phycisphaerae bacterium (assembly GCA_018665385.1). GTDB lineage: Bacteria > Planctomycetota > Phycisphaerae > Phycisphaerales > SM1A02. The sequence goes on from JABJDN010000004.1 coordinate 4,786, forward strand.
TTATCAAGCGCTGGGCAATTTTTTGAATCTGATCCATCCTCATGGGATGTCGTAGTGACTGCATTAAATTTTAAAGAGGGCTCAGGATTTGATGTCTTGTCGTTTGTGCAAGGTCTTCGACCAGAAGTGCCTGTAATTATGATGGGACATCCTGATGAATCTGAAGTTGCCGTGGAAGCAATTAAAGCAGGTGCTTCAGATTACTTGATGCTTACTGGCCACGAAATGATTACGTTCCCTGTCACCGTCCAAAAGTGCCTTGCTCTTCAAGTAATTCGGACTGAAAACGATGACCTTCACGCTGATTTGAGCCATTCTCTAACCGAACTGGCTGTTGCTAACAGAGAATTGCAACAACTCATACAGCGGCTTGAAATTGCCGCTAGAACAGACGATCTTACGAAACTGAGTAATCGCCGGTGGTTGAATCTAATGCTTGAAAATCGCTGGGAAGAAGCGACTCGAAATGGAATTCCGCTTGCATTTATGATGATTGATTTAGATGGATTTAAGGCATGCAACGATAATCTAGGCCATCAAAAAGGTGATGAAATTTTGCGACTTGCTGCGCGGGTGCTTGAAGCTAATTGCCGTTCCATTGACATTTCTGCACGCTTCGGTGGCGATGAATTTTGTGTTCTTATGCCACATGCGAATCCAGATGCCGCATTGCAAATTGCCCATCGTATTGCTTCTGCGTTTGACGAAGCAGTTGCAGCAATTTCCGAACAAAAAATTAATGTTTCAATGTCCATTGGTGTAGCGCACTGGCAAATCACAAATCCAATCAGTGCTGATGAACTAGTACGACACGCAGACGAAGCAATGTACAAAGCGAAAAGTGATTGTGACAAGCGGGTTGTATTATCTGAAACGCCATCCCGCTGGGTTGCGTAATTACATACGTCTTTTCATCGCGCGGTCCATTTCGCGTTGAGCTGCTTTTTTAACTAGGTCTTGTCGCTTGTCTGATTTGCGTTTGCCTGAAGCCATTCCAAGTAGTAATTTCGCTTTGTTATTAAGGAAGTAAATTTTTAATGGAACGAGGGTGTTGCCTTGCGAATGCGCGAATGTTGCCAGTTTTTTAATTTCACGTTTGTGAGCAAGTAATACTCTTGTACGAATAGGATCATGTTGATGTGCAAAAGAAGCATCGTTGTATTCTGCAATATGTACGCCATGTAACTTTAAAGTAAGTGGCCGCTCTGTTGCGCGTATCCATCCTTCAGCTAGACTTGCTTGCCCATTGCGAATCGACTTTACTTCTGTACCACGTAAAACAATACCCACTTCCAACGTGTCTTCAATGTGGTATTCATGTCGAACCTTGCGGTTTTCGATAACAGGATTTGAGTTGTTTTTTGTCTTTCCCATGTAAAAAGTGGATTCTACGGCATCTAATAACGTGATGAGGGCTCTTTTAAGACTCTTTTTTCTTGGCAACTCGATCAAATCGTAGTACAGTAGTGCAGGAGAAACAAATATGGATTTTATATCGATCGTCTTATTAAGCGGAAGTGCTCTGATTGGTCCACCAGACCAAGATATGTGGACATTTGCTGCGACGTCTAGTGGTGAGAATTTCTCATGGACTAGTCCTAACCCAATTACAGCGACAGGTACTGATTATGAGATGCTCTATACAATCACAGAAGCTACCGTCATGGTGAGTTATATCGGTATCGAATTTGGACCAAACGACGTGATGGACATGATAACTGAAGACTTAATTAATACCTGGCGATCTTCTACAGGTCCCGCGCCACTAGATTTTGGTTGGATTCACATTTCAGCACCCGCTAACCAAGACCCTCCTGCACTTTCATTCGACTGGAGAGTTGAGTTGGATGCCAAGGGAAATGTTATATACAGAATGGAAAACCTCTTTCTTGGACAATCTGAATATGATTTAGGTTGGCCATGGGGAAGTGTAATTGTGAATTTAGAATCTGGAACAATTGTTGCAGAGTTGGGAGTCGCGAGTGTTGATACGCCATGCTACGCAGATATAACCCAAGACGGCATAGTAAATGTCAGTGATATCCTTGAAGTGATTAGTGGATGGGGCTACTGTTTAGATTGCCCTGCCGATATAAATCAAGATGATCTTATTAATGTCATTGATTTGCTACAAATAGTAAGCCGCTGGGGCCCATGCCCTCGATGATCGAATAAGTAATCCAATCTAAAAAGCTACGACTTTCGTCGTAGCTTTTTAATGCGCTGAAGAGGACTCGAACCTCCACGGGATGTTACTCCCACCAGCACCTCAAGCTGGCGCGTCTGCCAATTCCGCCACCAGCGCTTTGGGTGAGGATTTGGATTCTAACATGGCACGCTTGCTCCCGCTACCGTAGAATTACAGAAGATGTCAGAACCAAAGCTCGCTATAAATGAAATTTTCTACTCAATTCAAGGTGAGTCCACTTGGTCTGGCCTCCCTTGCGCCTTTGTACGTTTAAAAGGGTGCCCACTTCGTTGTCATTACTGCGATACCTCCTATGCTTTCTCCGAGGGTCTTAAGCGGTCTGTAACTTCTATTGTGGAAGAAGTTTCGAAACTAGATACTCGCCTTGTAGAAATTACAGGTGGAGAACCATTAATTCAACCCCATGTGCATACCTTAATGGAGGCACTGTTAGACAAGGGGTACGAAGTACTCATCGAAACGAGTGGCGAGCGTGATATATCTCTTTGCGACAAGAGAATCCACCGTATTGTTGATATTAAAACACCTGCAAGCGGTGCCGCTGATTCATTTTTGGAAACTAACTACGACGATTTGCGTCTGAATGATGAAGTAAAGTTTGTCATCATGAATAAAGATGATTTTGATTGGGCACTTGAAACGACGAAAAGTCAGCAATTAATTGGGAGAGTACGAGCAGTTCATTTTTCTCCGGTCATGGAGCAAGCGGGGAATTCGGAGATTGCTGGCGCCGAGGCATTGTGTCCTGAGCTGTTATCCGGGTGGGTACTCGCTTCAGGCCTTCCTATACGTTTGCAATTGCAAGTACATAAATATATTTGGCCTCCGCAAGCTAGGGGAGTGTAAAATAGGATTCATTATGCGACTAGAAAAAACATTTCGATTCGAAGCTGCCCATTGGTTGCCGCATGTTCCAGATGGACACAAATGCGGTCGTATGCATGGTCATTCTTTTAGAGTAACGATTGCAGTTGAAGGCGAAATGGACCCGCATTCGGGATGGGTAATTGATTATGGTGATATCAAATCTGCATTTGCACCTCTTGAACAACAATTAGATCATTTTTGTTTGAATGAAATTGAAGGACTTGAGAATCCGACAAGCGAAGTCTTGTCAAAATGGATTTGGGATAAAATGAAACCGACTCTTATTCTTTTATCAGAAGTAGCCGTTGAAGAAACGTGTACGTGTCGGTGCGTATACAGAGGCTAGTTACGCGTCTTCGCGTGAGACCACGGCTAAATTAATCCGTTCGTTGCGGCCTTGTAGTGGATAATCTTTCCTCAATGGATGGGCAGGGTAATCTTTCCACATCAAAATTCGGCGTAAGTCTGGATGGTTGTCAAATCGAATTCCGAACATGTCGAAAACCTCACGTTCACGCCATTCTGCGCCGGGCCAGATATCTGTCGAGGTGTGTACATGAAGTGCTGGGTCGTCTTCAATACCCGAGGTATCAATACTTGGGTTCATATAGGTTTTCACTTGGATTCGAACAGCTGTTTCAGTGTTCACTAGAAGCCAAACGACAGCAAATCTACCAATTGATGCAGCAGGATAATGTAGATAATCAACTGCCGTAACATCGCAAAGTAAATCGTAATTGCAATCAGGGTCGTCTCGTAAAAAACGCAAAAGAGCATGTACTTCTTTAGGGTCAGCGACTATTGTCGTATCGCCTCGGAACTCAGTTGCTCGCAATGATAGTTCGGATAATCCGTCTTTGACGCGCTGAATAGTAGGATGATCTAGTTTTTGTTTCATATGGATTTGTATTGTATATAAATCAGTTATTCGTGCCTTGAAGTCCACGAATTGAAATTGTGTCGACTGCTGGGTCCATATTCCAGATAATGCTTGTGGCCCTAACTGGATACGACGTTCCTTCAGTGACTATTGCAATAGTGTTGTCTTCTTTTGCTGTTAACTTTGCGAAGCCTGTTTTAAGGTTGTATTCAAAATCATCGCAATCAACTCTTCTTGTTTGAGTGGCTACATATACTCTGCCATTAGCATAAATTTGTTGTAGATCCAATCCGCGCATGGTAAGTTCTGCTCCAGAACTATCTAGGTTGGTTGGTATGTCAGGATCGATTGCAATTGCTTGAATTTTATCTGATGTGAGCATCCCAATTGCACCATCTAGACCTTTATGTACCATCTCGACATTCCCTGACATTTCTAAACGGTACGTATTCCCTTCGAGTTTTGTAGTCTTAAGTTTGTTGTCCCAAGTAAATCGAGTTGTGCCTCGGCCAGCAAGAGCTGATTGGTGCACTTCAACAGATGCTCTCCGTGGGTCTCGCAATACAAGTTCGCCATTTCCAACAGCAAGTGCCTCTTGAGTTTTGGCTTCAAATTCTAAGTGGTTGCCGCCAATGTAGTACACAACTGGTGGATTTTCGGGCAGAAGAATATCCCAAGTGCGGTGTTCAATCTGGGAATTATCTTTTGCAATTACCTTTTGTAACTCGCGTATATCATCAGTTTGTGAAAATTCAAGACGGAGGTC
>JABJDN010000003.1 GCA_018665385.1 Phycisphaerae bacterium
ATGCCTAGTGAATTGAATTGATCGACATGTGCTCGAATAGGACAATCGAGTGCGATTGCTTTTTCAAACAGGGCAGTTGTTTGTTCGACGCTCCATGCACCTTCTTCGCAATAGGCATCACAAGTAATGCCTGGAAACTCTTGTACAACAGCTGGTAAAGTTTCGTGAATCACGATTTCGGCGAAGTTCTTTTGCTCTGGGTCGATTGCATGTGCGCCAAGGAAAGTCCCCACTATTAATTGTGGAACATCTTGCGATGCGTCGTGTACAGCGCGAAGCATTTTTAACTCGTCTTTTGTTGTAAGGCCGTACCCGCTTTTAACTTCCATCGAAGTAGTGCCTAGTGAAGTCATAAGACCTAGTCGCCCGAGTAAGTCTATTGTAAGTTCTTCTTGAGAAGACTCGCGGACTGCTCGCACAGTGGACATTATGCCACCGCCATTTTGAAGTATCTCAAGGTACGGTACACCGCGTAAGCCCATTTCAAATTCTTCAAGCCGGCTACCCGCCCAGCACGAATGCGTATGGCAATCTACAAAGGTTGGCATAAGAACTCGGCCATACGCGTCAACAATTGGTAAGTCTTCATCTTCGCCGATGAGGTCTTCGCTTGGAACTCCTTCGCCAACGTGTGCGATGAGGCCATCTTTTACAAGAACGTGACCCAACTCGATAACGCCTAAGTCGTTCATTTCTTGTTTTCGACGTGGCGAATTTTCACCTGCTAGCGTGAGGATTCTTGCATTGATTATTAGAAAATCAGTCACGGATAACAGCCTCTAGTGGTATTTGTACGCCTTGGTCTTTTGCACATTGCACCGCTTCGGAATAGCCAGCATCAACGTGACGGAAAATTCCCATCATCGGATCATTTGAAAGCACGCGTTGTAAACGTTTAGCAGCCGCATCAGTTCCATCAGCAACAATCACTTGGCCAGCGTGTTGCGAATATCCAATACCAACTCCGCCACCATGATGGAAACTGACCCAACTTGCGCCACTAGCAATATTTAATGCAAAATTAATGAGCGGCCAATCACTGACGGCATCTGTGCCATCGAGCATGCCTTCGGTTTCTCTGTTTGGGCTTGCAACACTTCCGCAATCAAGGTGATCTCTACCAATAACGATTGGTGCAGATACTTCTCTTGACCGAACAAGTTCGTTAAACGCCAAGCCAGCCTTATCGCGTTCTCCAAGACCGAGCCAACAAATTCTGCAAGGGAGTCCTTGGAACGCAACTCTATCTTGCGCCATAGTAATCCAGCGTTTGAGCGATTCGTCTTCTGGAAACAGTTTCAGGATAACTTCGTCAGTTTTTCGTATATCTTCAGGATCTCCCGAAAGTGCGCACCAACGAAATGGGCCGCGACCTCTGCAGAATTGCGGTCGTATATACGCTGGAACGAATCCAGGAAAATCAAAGGCGTTTGAAAGACCTGCTTCGAAAGCACGCTGGCGTAAGTTATTTCCGTAGTCAAAAGTTGTTACGCCTTCGTTCATAAACCACAACATAAGTTCAACGTGTTCTACCATCGTTGCAGTAGAAAGTTCTACGTATTTTGTAGAGTCAGTTTTTCTCAGGGCATCTGCTGCTTCTCTAGATAATCCGCTAGGGTAATACCCAACGAGAACGTCGTGCGCAGATGTTTGGTCTGTCAATGTGTCTGGAATGATAGAACGTTCTTTTAAACGAGCAAGTAAATCTACAACGTTACCAAGGTATCCAATAGAAACGGCTTCGCAGTTATTTTTAGCTTCAACACTTCTGTCAATTGCAGCATCTATATCTTCAAAAATTTCATCAAGATACCTATCTGCAACTCGCTTTTCTAATCGTTCAATACAAACATCTGCAATTAAGCAAGTGCCATCGTTCATAGTAATTGCAAGGGGCTGTGCACCGCCCATTCCTCCGCAACCACCAGTAACGGAAAGAGTTCCTCGTAATGTACCGTTGAAATGTTGCCGTGAACATTCCGCAAAGGTTTCGTATGTTCCTTGGAGAATTCCTTGCGTACCAATATAAATCCAAGACCCCGCAGTCATTTGACCGTACATCATGAGGTCGCGTTTTTCGAGATCATCAAACACATCTTGGGTTGCCCAATGTGGAACTAAGTTGCTGTTCGCGATAATGACTCTCGGCGAGTCTTCTGTAGTTGTGGCAATGCCAACTGGTTTTCCCGATTGCACGAGCAATGTTTCGTCAGTCTTCAGTGATTTCAGTGACCGAATAATGGCATCGTACGATTCCCAATTGCGTGCTGCTTTGCCTCTTCCGCCATAGACAACAAGGCTGTCAGGGAGCTCAGCAACTTCTGGATCAAGGTTATTCATGAGCATTCGCATTGCAGCTTCTGCTTGCCAAGACTTGCATGTCATTTCGGAGCCCCTTGGAGCTCTAATAACACGTTTTTCTGTGGTTGTGGGGGCCTGTTCCATCCCGCGATGGTATCCGCAAATGAGTCTTCTTGCATAACTCTATACAATGAAATTTGGCAAGAGAGTACAAGGATATACGCTAATGACTACCAGTACAGAAATGACAATGAACACCGTCGCCGCAAACACGTTTGCTTGGAATGAGATTGCTACTCGAGACACAAAAGTAGTAAGTGAATTTTACTGCACACTATTTGGCTGGACTGCTGAATTGGCTGAGTATGCAACTGGGTATACCCTATTTAAAATGGGCGATACCCCAATTGGTGGCATGATTGAAATGAACGAAGAATGGCCCGAGGACATACCGACGCATTGGGGTGCGTATATTTACGTTGAAGATGTTGATGCAACTGCAGCTAAAGTTGAAGCAGCAGGCGGTACGCTTTGCTGCGGTCCAATGGACGCAGGTGAAGGTGGCCGCATGGCAGTGTTTAAGGATCCGTCGGGTGCAGTAATAAGTTTATACAAGGGCGGAGATGGCATGAATGCCGTTGGCGAAAGCGCCTTTTGTTGGAACGAGTTGCTTTCTACAGACACAAGCACATCGGCTGAGTTTTATTCAACAGTGTTTGGATGGATGCCAATGGCGATAGAGGGTGCTGGAGAACCATACACCCTCTTTATGAGTGGTAAGGATTGTGCTGGTAGCATGATTCAAATGCACTGGGAAGGCGAGCAATCATGGATGGCATATGTGCAAGTTGATGACGTAGATGCAGTTGCTGCAAAAGCGACAGAACTTGGAGCTAGTCTTTGTGCAGAACCGCAAGATATCCCTACTGTCGGAAGATTTGCAGTGTTTACAGACCCCTCTGGTGGCACCGTAGGCGTGTTTAAGAGTAGTACGCCTTATTGCGGAGATTCATGTGGTTGTTCCTAAAGCATTTTAGGGCTTCTTTCCTTGCCTTTTTACCCACGTAAGCCATACTGAACATATATGTATAGAGTAGCACTGCCAGTTTGTATCATTTCCGTGATTAGCACAGCGTGCTATGCAATTGTCCCTTTTCAATTACTGCGTCAATACCCAACAGGTGAAGATTCAACTGGGATTGTTTTTGGTGATGTTGATGACGACGGGGATATCGATTTAATTACGGCAAACCGCGGGTCGAGCAATGTTTCAGTGCTGTACAACAATGGTGCGAGCGTGTTCTCTGAAACAGTAAATTTTCCAACAGGTGGTGTGCCGCGATATGTTGACGGCGGAGATTTTGATGGCGATGGCGATTATGATCTATGTACTTCTGATTATGGTGGCATGACCATGTCTGTCTTGATGAACGATGGGCAGGGTGCATTTGGCATAGCATCGCAATACGATATGCATGTTCCAGCCTTTCATTGGGTGGACGATTTAGATATGGATGGGCACCTTGATATTTTGACGTTACATTGGGACGACAAGGTTGAGCAACCAAGTCTACATCCGGCGATATTTACACCATTGTTTAATGATGGAAATGGGAACTTTACTTACGGGTCAGAATCATGGATTGGGATGCAACCACGAGGCGGTGCATCTGCAGATTTAGATGGCGATGGAATAAAGGATGTTGTAACCGCTAACTATATATCAAAAACCGTTTCTATTTTGATGGGGCTTGGAAAACGGGAATGGAGTGATGAGATTGTTATTCAGTTAACGGGTCAACCACGGTACGTTTTGTTGGACGATTACGATGCAGACGGCGATATTGATTTGGCAGTTCTCGATAAAGGCGATAATCACTTATGGGTTTTTCATAACGATGGATCTGCGAATTTTACTTTAGAAGACACTAACGACACAAGCAACATACCGCACTCTATGGAATCAGGCGACGTAGATAATGACGGTGATTCAGATATAGTTGTAACGCATGTTGGCTCGGCACAACAGCTTCTTTTCTTGAACGACGGTACGGGACATTTCCCAACTGTACAAGTACTCATCATGGCTTCTGGACCTGCTGAAGTTCAACTTGCCGATGTTAATAGTGATGGGAAACTTGATATTGTTACAGCGAACGTGAATCATCAAGTGAAAGGAGCAAGTGTGCTCTTGCAAGGGTCTTGCTATGAAGGTGCAGATTGCAACAACAACGGAGTTTCCGATTATTGTGAACTGCCCGATTGTAATTTGAATGGGTTTCCTGATGAGTGTGATATAACCTCTGGAATATCTACGGATACTGATGGAAACGGCGTTCCAGATGAGTGCCAAATCGATTGTAATTTTAACGGCATTCCCGATTTGTTCGAAATTGAACAAGGCTTAGTAGGCGACTGCAATGAAAATAAAATTCCAGATGATTGCGATTGGGCTGTACTGGCAGATTGCGATGAAGACGGCTTGCTTGATGGGTGCGAAATAGATGACAACGGTGATTTTGTTCCAGATGATTGCCAATGCATCGCTGACTTTACTGGCGATTCTATAGTTGCTGTGCACGACTTGCTCATACTTATTGCTGCATGGGGTGCAGAACCAGTCCCGCACGATGATCCTTGGCGAGAAGATTTGAATAGAGATAGAGAAATCAATATTCTTGATTTGCTCATTCTAATTGGTGCATGGGGCGAGTGCCCAGTTGCAACGTTACCGAATATTTTAGGCCCTTGCTGTATTAACCAGTCAGTGTGTATAGAAATTACTGAAACTGCTTGTTATGTTCGCAACGGAGTGTACCATGGCGACGAAATACTCTGTTCAGATATAAATTGCACGAATCCTTAACGAAGAATTGCTTCAATTGCTGCAATGTCTGGCGAAGGTGACCGGTCGAAATCTCGAACGGGAACAACTTTTCTAATTACTTTGTACATGTGTTCGACGTTGTCACCACTGCGTAAAGGTCGATGGTGATCGAGGGCTTCGCATCCGATTAGTAACTCAATAGCGATAACACTTCTGCACAAGTTTACAGATTGGCGTAACATCAAACCAGCGGTTGCGCCCATGGAGTTGTAATCTTCAATTCCACCAGACGTGGAGATGTTTGAAACACTCGCGGGCATTGAGAGTGTTCGCATCTCAGCGCAGCAAGCCGCTGCAGCATACTGCGTAATCATCAATCCACTTTCAAGGCCAGTTTCTTTGGAATTGAATGGTGGAAGGTCATTGTACGTACAGCGAGCGGAAAGAATCCACTCCATTCTTCGCTCGGCTATTCCAGCTATATGACAGAGTGCGATACGAAGTTCATCCATAGCAATTGCGAGCGGCATGCCGTGAAAATTACCACCAGACACTATATCTTGGTCAGCGATAAATACAAGAGGGTTGTCTGTGACAGCACCAAGCTCAGCGGCAATAACTCCAGTTATTCTTGCAATAGCTTCTATTGATGCGCCTAGCACCTGGGGCGAACACCGGAAACTGTATGGGTCTTGTACTCTGTGGTCACCTTCTTTATGCGATTCCATGATTGTGGAGCCTTTCAGGTGAGCACGCAGGGTGCTTGCAACAGTTTGTTGGCCACTTTGTACTCGTGCAAGATGTAATCGTTGGTCAAGGAACGTGTCCGTTGCTTTTGCAGCATCAATTGCCATTGCAGTTGAAGTGACTGCTGCTTCGCACAGAATGGCAATGTCAGCAAGAGCAAGTGATGCGATCGATGCCATCATATGCGTTCCGTTAATCAGGGCGAGGCCTTCTTTTTCTATTGGACTAATGGGTGTTATTCCTGCTTCGCCCATTGCATCTTTGCCAGCCATTGTCTGTTCACCATACATGGCTTCACCTTCACCGCAAAGAACGAGTGCCAAATGCGCAAGTGGGGCAAGGTCACCCGATGCTCCGACAGAACCTCTTGAAGGGACAACAGGAGTAACACCTTTGTTTAACATTTCAGCGAGTCGCTGTGCAACTTCTGGTCGCGAACCACTCATGCCTCTACAAAGGCTTGCAGCGAGCAGAACCATCATTCCCCGAACAATTTCTTCGTCAAGAGGTTCGCCAACACCTGCGGCGTGCGAACGGAGTATATTCATTTGAAGTTCAGTAAGTTTGTCGTGGTCAATTCGTGTTGTCGATAATGCACCAAAGCCAGTGTTGATTCCATAGGTTGCTTTCCCAGAAGTTGCAACCGCGTGCACTACGTCTTGGGCTGATTGCATTAAATCAATTGCAACGGGTCCAATGTCTACAGAGCACTTGCTCCTTGCAACGGCTACAACTTGAGGCCCTGAAAGAGGACCACCATCTAATACGAGTACTTCTTGTTCCATCTGCGTATTCTAGGGTCTGGTACAGGGTCTGGTACGAGGACTGATACAGTGTCTGACCCTTTCCATGACCTTGCATGTTAGGATGCACAATATGCATACATGGATACGTAGCGCAATAGTAGTAATAGCCATAGCACTTGTGGGGATTGTGGGGGTATGGCAAGCAGGAAACCTCGTTGCTGAAAGGGGGACCCTAGGGCCTTCCGTTTTGCAATCCATTTCCCCAACTTTTGCTCTTTTGGCATTGGTAATCACTATTGGAGTTGGCGCACTTGCTGGGGGTCTTGTTGCGAAGATTTCAACTACTACAACAGGAATGTTTATATACGGTTTTGCAGTTTGTGCAATGGCTATGCGATTAGAAGGGGCAACAGAATTTGTTACAAATGAAGGTAACTATTCAATGTTGCTTTACGAAGCACTTCTTATGAGCGTTTTAGTCCTTCTAGGCACAATTGGCGTGTTCGCTATAGGTGGACCAATTACATGTGCACCACAGGAAGATACACAAGATTCAACGCCTTCGCAACTGGGCAAGACTGTGTTACTATCGCTCGTGGTTCTTCCAGTATTGTGGATTTTTGCAAACTCGCCTATGAAAGGTCAAGTCTTAGGTGCTTCAGCTGTAAGTGGGATCGCCGTTGGGCTTTTGTATCGTCAGTTCCTGAGGACTTCTCAACCGTTGGCATTGTTTGCATTGCCCATCGCCGTTGTTGGCGTAGGCTATCTTATCGGTATCACGATGGGTCCAAGCGACATTGCAGCATTGAACGAGCAAAATATTTCTCGATTACTACTAACGATGCCAATTGAGTTTGCGGGTGGATTCATTATTGGACTTTCAAT
>JABJDN010000130.1 GCA_018665385.1 Phycisphaerae bacterium
ATTGAAGAACTTGACTGGGCAGCAGTTTTCGCAGAGGACGCTCAGCGATCTAGTAAGGACGAAGCTCCCCGCTTTGCTATTCCTCATAGCGTGAAGATTACTCCAGCAAGTGACGGGCTTTGGGAACGAGTGGATCGCCAAACAATGCGCTGGTCCCTTCGGGTCGCATCGGATAATGCCATTTCGTTAAATCTTGGTTTTGAACGCTGGGCGTTACCAAGTAGCGGAACTATGACTATCGCATCAACCGGCCACCATATGACGATACGTCCATTTACCTCTGATGATAATAAAGAACATGGCCAACTTTGGACTCCAGCAGTTCAAGGGGATGAGCTTCTGATTGAAATTTTAGTTTCACCAAGGGACCAACAACTTGTAAACAGCATGATCGAATTAACATCTATCAATGTGGGTTATCGCGGTTTTTATGAACAAGGCGTAGACCGAAGTGGATCATGTAACTACGACGTCGTATGTGCAGAAGGCGATGACTGGTGGGACGAAATTCCTTGCGTCGCTGTTATTTCTACTGGCGGGTCAACTTTTTGCACAGGATTCATGGTTAACAATACGGCACAAGATAGATCACCCTACTTTATGACGGCAAATCACTGTGGCGTGAATAACTCTGGCAGTGCCGCATCTTTAGTTACGTATTGGAATTACCAAAACAGTTACTGCCGAGTCCCTGGTTCAGGCGATAGTGGCGGTTCAGGCGATGGGCAACTAAACCAATTTAATACTGGTGCGACGCATCTTCAGTCGGGTAGTTCAAGCGACTATACACTTGTTCTTATGGACGATTCTCCAGACGATGCATGGGAAGTTTCTTATTGTGGTTGGGATGCAACAGGTAATGAATCGTCTCAAGGTATTGCAATTCATCAGCCAAGCACAGACGAAAAACGAATCAGTTTTGAATTTGAACCAACTACAACAACATCCTACCTTGGCGAAGCAGTCCCTGGTGATGGAACACATGTTCGAATTGAAGATTGGGATTTAGGAACAACCGAACCTGGCTCAAGTGGCTCTCCCGTCTTTAGCGCTGATCATAAAGTGATTGGTCAGCTACATGGTGGATATGCAAGTTGCACTAGTCAAACAAGCGACTGGTACGGTAAATTTTCTGTATCCTTTGAAGCAGGTCTTGATCAGTGGCTTGATGAATCTGGAACGGGCGCACTTACAGTCGATACTCTTTCTGGAAATGGCATTGTTGTAAATCCTTCCGAGAATGTTTTACACCTTTGTGAAATTCCTTGCGATGCGCCATCTGATTCTGAAGTGATTTATACGATTGAAAACAATTCGCCTGAAATGCTTGCATACAACGTTACAACTGTTTATGACACAGGGTTCATCAGTATCGATGGCAGCAACTCAACTTCTGGTGTTCTCTTTAGTGGTGACACAGTTGATGTGATCGTCACTATCAACGCAGATGGATTTGGAGCAGGTATTCATGAAGAAATCGTACGCTTTCGCGATTCAACAAACGATATGACCGTTGATCGGGTTCATACACTTGAACTTGGTACAACGAACTTTACAACAGATCCAGATACTGACTTTTATGCAGGTGGACCAGTAGGTGGACCATTCTCAACAACGCAGACATATCGGATTACCAGCACTCGCCCAACAGCATTTGATGTTCACATTGGTGCAACAGAATCATGGATTACCGTGAATGGATCAAATGATGACACTATCACATTAGATGGCATTGGTGATTATGCAGACGTTATCGTTGGATTTGGTGGCTCTGCTGACTCTTTGCCAGCAGGCATAGTTGAAGGTGATGTCACATTTGAAAATTATGCCGGCGGCGATGGTGAGACAACTCGCCATATCACCCTTGATGTTGGTCGTTACACCTATGTGGCTACTGACGTACCTGCAGCGATTAACGATAACTCAACAACGACGAGTTATATTGCTATTAACGATGCATACTGCATTGGTGACATTGATATTGAATTAGATATTACCCATACTTTCATTGGCGACTTAGAAGTCGACGTCACATCCCCTAGCGGAACAACTGTTCGATTACATGACCGTTCCGGTGGTGGTGATGATGACTTGCATATGTACTACGACGAGCAAGGTGGCGATATGCCAGACGGGCCTGGATCCCTTTCCGATTGGGAAGGTGAGATTGTTACAGGCACGTGGCGCATGGATGTTACAGATAATGCCGGAGCAGATACAGGCTCTCTTGACCACTGGGCGTTGAAAATAGCAAGTAGTGGTGAAGAATGTCCCCCTGCTGCTGAAGATGTTGAAACATTTACTGATGCAGATGTTGATGTAGTGATTGAACTTCTAGGTGCATCCTCTACTGGTGGTGAACTCGACTACCTCATTACATCACTGCCTACTGATGGCTCACTTGAAGATATGGACGGCACACCAATCAATAGTACACCATTTATGTTGGCTGACAATGAACTACGCTACAGCCCTGATGGTGGCTTCATTGGTGTTGATATGTTTACATACAAAGTAAATGATGGCGTGGACTCTGAAGAGGCAATGGTCACAATTAACGTTGGCGAAATTCCATTTCCTGACGAATGCACTACAGCAGCAGTTGTAGGCAATGGCTATTGGGAATTCTCTACCATCGAAGGTAGCAATTCTTCTGATCCTTATAACGAGGACCAGTGCACTGGTACATACCTCGGTGAAATGACCAATGATGTCTGGTTCCAATATGAAGCCTGCGCGGATGGTTCAATGACTGTTTCAACTTGCGACATTGTTGACTTTGACACAGATATTGTTGTGTACGAAGGCGACTGTTCCTCACTGAATCAAATTTCGTGTAATGGCGATGGCGATGGATGCCAAGGATATTCCTCCGTGTTAACTACAAATGTTACTGAAGGAAATTCATACCTCATTCGCGTTGGAGGCTGGGGTGCAGATTCAATCGGTAGTGGTGAACTCCTTATTGACGGCCCAGAAGGCGATTGTGGCGGTGAGCCATGCGAAGGTGACCTCAATGAAGATGGCGCTGTAGCTGTTGCTGACTTACTTACAGTTATTGACCAGTGGGGCTCTAGTGGTTCTGCTGATATCAACGGCGATGGCATTGTTGATGTGACAGACCTCCTGGCAATCGTTGGCAATTGGGGACCTTGTCCATAAGGTACAATGCTAGGCTTATGAAGAGCCAGGTAGATATATCTATTACAGGCATCACCTTGCAACCGGAAATACCGATTTGCCAAGGTGATTTGCCATTGGACTGGTATCAAGATGAGTTTAAGCCCTATGCAGAAGAGTATATGGCGCTGCCAGATAGAACCCCTGCTACGGTCATTCCATGGCTAGATAGTTATATCAAGCCAGCTCAGGATCACTTTGGTGACAGCTTGCTCTTGCTTGCCCATTACTATATGGGCGGAGAGATAGTAAAAATTGTTGAGAAGTATGGCGGAAAAGTTGCCGACAGTTACGCACTTGCTTTGCAAGCATCGCAGCACCCAGAAAAGAAAGTCATCGTTGAATCTGCAGTGCACTTTATGGCAGAAACAATTGCCACTTTGGCTAACGATGATCAAGAAGTTTGGATTACCAATCCTAAAGCTGGCTGTACGATGGAAATGATGGCGAAGGATTGGATGGTAAAGCCAATTGAAAATCAGTTACTTGAAAAGTTTGGAAGCGATTTACTTGTCGTTTCGTACATGAATACATCAGGTCGACTGAAAGCACTTTCTGGAAGGACTGGCGGAGCTGTGTGCACAAGTTCTAATGCACACCTTGTAGTGGATTGGGCGCGTAAGCAGAATAAAAAAATACTTTTTGTTCCAGACGAACATCTTGGGCGTAATACAGCAAGTAAATTAGGCATGGATTTGTCTAAGCTTGTTCTCTTTCCGAATCCGTTATACGAAGGTATCGACTGGGATGTGAATGATATTCCCGGCGTTGACGATTGCGAGATGATGTTGTGGGGTGGATTTTGTGGTGTGCATACGGTGTTCTCACAAGAGCAAGTGCATTGGTGGAAAAACAAAGGCTGGCGCGTTCTTATTCACCCAGAATCAAAACTTGAAGTTGTAGAAGCAGCAGACGGTTCGGGTAGTACAGCGTACTTATGGAATACAGTGATGGACTCCCCTGCCGGCAGTAAGTTTGCAATTGGCACGGAAGGACATTTTGTACGTAACTTACAAGAACAGGCAGCTATTCGTGGAATAGAAGTTATGCACCTTGCAGATGCAGATGATGCAAGCATGAAAGCGGATGCCGGTTGTGGTTGCGCAACAATGAGTCGCAACGATCCTCCGCATCTTGCAGGAATGCTTGACTTACTTCGTAAAGGTGAAGCACCAGACTTAAATAGAGTGCTTGCAGGCGATACCGTAGACGAACAAACTGCAAAACGTGAACGTCTTACTGGCAATGAACGTCAGACAATGGTTCAAGACGCAAAACTAGCCCTTGAAAGAATGATTCAAATTACCGAGGCATCACGATGACCCTGCTCTGTGATAGGCACTTAGTTGAAGTTGATTTACGCGCCATTCCAGCGTATCGCTTTGATGTTGTCATTGTTGGTGGTGGAGTAGCTGGAGATGCAGCCGCACTTTCAGCTGTCAGTGAAGGCAAGTCTGTTGCGATCGTAACCAAAAGTGATTTAAACAACAGCAATACAAATTGGGCGCAAGGCGGAATGGCGGCGGTAATGACGGAAGGCGATTCATTCGCATCTCATATTCGGGATACGATTGAAGTTGGAGTTGGGCTTTGTGACGAGGAGCTTGTACGTAAAGTTATTGAGGGTGGACCAGACGCAGTAAATCGATTGATGTATTTAGGTGCAGAATTCGATACGACTGATTCTGGTATTCTCGATTGTTCTCGCGAGGGTGGTCATAAACATGCAAGAGTGGTACACGCACACGGTGATGCAACTGGTCGGGAAATACAACGAGTGCTTACAAACGCTGTTACAGGGCACGATCTTGTCACAACATTTCCAAATACATTTGCGCTTGATATTGTGACAGCCGATGGCGTTGCGTATGGCGTTGTCGCACGCGATGCATCTGGCAAGCTAGTACTGTTTTCTTCGAATCAAATCATCTTGGCAACCGGCGGCGGCGGGCAACTGTACAGGGAAACTACGAATCCAACTATTGCAACTGCAGATGGAGTTGCAATGGCGTTTCGTGCGGGAGCAGTTATTCGCGATCCTGAATTTTTTCAGTTCCACCCAACTTGTTTGTATATCGCAGGTGCTGCACGCGTACTGATTAGTGAAATTGTACGTGGTCATGGCGGAGTGCTACGAAATAAAATGGGCGATAGGTTCATGGATGAATCGCACCCAGATGCAGAACTTGCGCCGCGTGATGTTGTTAGCCGAGCAGTTTTCCGACAGATGATTGAAACGAATGATACGAATGTGTATTTAGATCTGTCATGCGTTGATGGTGATCCGCACAGACTGTTCCCTGGTATTAGTAAAATGTGTGGGTTCTTTGGTATTGATATTGCTAAAGATCCGGTACCAGTACGGCCCGGTGCGCATTACATGATTGGTGGAGTTCAAGTTGACCATGATGGCAGAACTTCAATTCCAGGAGTTTGGGCTGTTGGCGAATGCGCGAGTAGCGGGCTTCATGGTGCAAACCGAATGGGGTCCAATTCATTACTTGAAGGAATGGTCTTAGGTGAAACCGCAGGCCGAAATGCTGCACTTTTGTCGAAATCAACGAAGAGGCCTAGGCCCTCTCGAATCCTTCGAAGGGAACTCGACGATGCGCCGCATGGAATCGAATTAGGTATTTCCGATTTAATCTATTCAATGAAGTCATTGATGTGGAGACAAGTTGGTTTAGAACGAAATGAAGAGCAACTTTCAGAAGCGCATGGCCATTTATCATTTTGGTTTGATGCAGTACGTAAATTAGCGCCAGCAGAACCAAGAGCATGGGAACTAGTGAATATGCTTACAGTGGCTAACTTAGCGGCACTCGGCGCACGAGACAGGAAAGAATCTCGTGGCGTGCACTACAGAACAGATTTTGTTCATGAAGGTACCCCACAACACACAATCATTACGCCAATAGAAACAGAACACCACTGTATTGAAAGTGAAATACGCCATATTGGCATCGGTGAACGATTAACTTACAGTTGAGATTAGAGCCTGAAGGCCCTTTCCAACTATTAAACCTACGAATAAGCCACTTGTTGCTACAAGTAATTTCATAGCAACGTCTTCTTTCTTCAGGAGCCACTTAAATCGTGTTACATATCGCTTTTTTATTTTTGTCCAGTTCATGTGTACTCTCAATTCGACCTAAAACAGGGTCAACTTAAGTAGAGTACGAACTTGAGTACAAAAAAGTTCAGTTTTTTTGCGTGTTACGCGCAGCCCCAATCGGCCATTAGAATAAGAATATCAGTGATATCGACGGTGCCGTCGTTGTTAATGTCACTTTGAGGATCATTAGTACCCCAAGCGGCTACTAAAACTAAAAGGTCGTTCACATCTACCATGCCATTTTCATTTACATCGCCCTCGCAATCTGCTGGGCAGATTGGGCCAACAGATGTATGCGTAAATTCTGAAATTTCGCCTGGTTTAAACAAGCCTAAACCGAGTTCACTTGAACTTGGTCCTTGATTTGCGGTAAACCAAAACGTAAATGTGGTACCCCATCGAATGGCGTTTGCCCATTCGTTAACTTCATATGCCTCAGATTCCCAGCGAAGTTCCGTTGCTGTAATAGTAGGTTCCCAATCTGTATCGTCTAAAATTTCGCCACTGTGGTAATCAACATCGTTGAAACCAAGGTTGCTTACCTCAACACATTCACCAAGCGGAATACTAAAAGAGCCAATGCTGCGGTCACTATTCAAGTTATGCAACGCATAGACGTAATCCCATGTCCCATCTCCGTTGTCGTACACTCGCGTGCCCATATGAAGTAGCCCTTCTTTTGGTACACGTACCTGTTGCACATCAACTTCGTGATCAAAGAATTTCCATCCATAGATTGCAGGTTGCGTCACTTGTGTTGAACTTAAGCCCAAGGGAGTTGTTTCGTTTATAAACTTAATCCATTTATACGACGCATTATTATCTTGGTTATTCCATTCAGCATCGTCGGGAGAAACATATTGCGCTTCAATAAAATATATAGCGTCTTCGTTTAATGAAGGCGAGATATCTGCAGTTTTAATTTGCAGTTTGCCCTTCATGGAACTTGGACCTGTCGGAACGATGGAAAATGGATAATCGTAATATCCGGTAAATGCGTTAATCGCTGATCGAGGTGCAACAGCGTTAGCATTCAACCCAGCCCAATATGTATCCGCGCATCCTATACCTAGAGTGTCGCAGCTAGTCGCTTGGCAAGTACCGCAACCAGGCTCGCTCACAGCACAGAAAGAATGCTTTAGCCACGCAGTGCCAATTTGTTCAAATCGACCATCTTTAACTCGATAACATGTTTGTGCAATTACAGGAACTCGGTTTGTGCCGCTGTACCAATCTGCAACCATGTCACCCCAGTTACAAGATGTAGTGCCAAACGCGTATCCGTTGACGCCGTCTTCTTGCCCATATAGTGTCATGTCCGCTTGAGTTCCCCAGCCGCCTGCACACCAACTCACAACATCTGGACCTCTTGGTGGCTGGCCTCCGCCAAGAGTTTCATGGCCACTTCTATCCGCAAATGAGAGTGTAAGAATAGTTGCAATTGCAACTATAGTTGAGGCAAGTAATATGATTGATTTTGACATGGTTTCTCCTAAGACATATATAAGAGCATGAATCTCTCATATCTGCAACTAAAAAGTCACAAATAAGCAAACTTTGGTACGCTGAGAATATGTTTATTACTAGAATTTATGATGAAGACCTCTCGCAAGCATCTTGGCTAATTGGTTGCCAAGCAACCAAGGAAGCCCTTGTTATTGACCCAGAGCGAGATATTGCAAGATATATTGACGCAGCAAAACACGAAGGGCTTCGAATCACTGCTGCAGCAGAAACCCACATTCATGCAGATTTTCTCAGTGGATCGCAAGAACTTGCGCATGCAACAGGTGCAAAAGTATATCTCTCAAAACATGGTGGTGATGATTGGGCTTATACCTGGCCAAGCAATAGCGATGCACATGTTGCATTCGTCGGAGAAGGCGATACTTTTATGGTTGGAAATATTTCAGTAACGGTTGTGCATACTCCAGGACATACCCCAGAGCATGTTTGTTTTTTAGTGAACGATAAAAACACAGACGAGCCAATCGGGTACGCAACTGGCGACTTTGTTTTTGTAGGTGACTTAGGTAGACCAGATTTACTAGAAACTGCCGCTGGTATCGAAGGCGTCATGGAAGCTTCTGCAAAAGATTTGCATGCATCATGTGTACGGTTTATGGAAATGGAAGATTATGTACAAGTTTGGCCAGCACATGGTGCTGGGAGTGCTTGTGGCAAAGCTCTCGGAGCAGTTCCACAGTCAACAGTCGGCTATGAGAAAAGAACTAGCCCCCCGCTACAACTGGTTGGCGAAGAAACTGCGTTCGTAGAGTACATGCTTGATGGGCAACCTGAACCCCCGCTGTACTTTGAACGGATGAAAAGAATGAATAGAGATGGTTGCCCAATTTTAAACGGCACACCATTGCCCATTGAAATTACGAACACTGAGGAACTTACTGAACTCGCTACAAAATCTACGGTAATTGATACTCGCCCTTGGCAAGAAGTTCGCGATGGCCATTTGCCTGGAACAATATGGTCACAAGCAAACGGAGACTTTCATAGATTCGCAGGCTCGTTTGTTTCTGATGAAGAAGAAATCATTTTTGTTGTATCAAAGGAAAATATAGACAGAGCATTGCGAAACGCAATCCGTATCGGTCTTGATAAAATTGTAGGTTGGGTGAACCCAGAGACATTGCAGAGCGTGTCTACTCTGGAGACTATGCCAGAGATAAGCGCAGAACAATTTGAGTCTCTTGCAGAAGCGCACGTTCTTGATGTGCGTCGATTACCTGAATACGATGCGGGGCATATTGAACAGGCGATTAATGTTGCGCATACTCGGCTGCTCGACCGGATAGACGAAGTAGACCCATCTATTCCGTATATTGTTAATTGTCATGGAGGCTCACGAAGTGCAGCAGCATGCATGGCTCTACGGCGCAAAGGTTTTGAAGTCACTAATCTTGCTGGTGGATATTCTGGTTGGAAAAAATACACTGACGCTTGTTTGGCAAAATAGATGATTCATATCACAAGTACACTCTCGATTCCGCGGCGAGAAATTCGTTTTGTGTACGGAACCAGCACAGGTCCAGGTGGCCAGCATGTGAACAGAGTGGCAACGAAGGCTACGTTGCTTTTCGATGTGAATCGAGCAACTACCCTTACAAATTCGCACCGTCGTCGTTTGAATGTAGCACTTGCAACAAGAATCAATAAAGAGGGCATTCTCCGAGTGTCTTCGTCTAAATACCGTTCACAAAAAGCAAACAGAGATGCCGCTACAGAACGATTTGTTGAGTTACTGAACATTGCACTTACTCCTGCAAAGAAACGCAAATCTACAAGAGTTTCTCGCTCGCAGAAGAAAAAACGATTAGAGCACAAGAAAAAGCGCTCTGAAACAAAAAAACTGCGGGGTAAAGTGCAACCACACTAGCGTAGATTCGTATGTGCTATTGATTTGGCTTTTTGCAAAAAGCGAGTATCTTTGTCTATAGGAATTCTTCATGTTTGTAACTCCACTGATTTCTGCTTTTACTGTGTGTGCACTTGGCGCTCTAGCGCCTGTGTACGAAGAGGGCGCTCAAACACCTCGAAATATGACAAAGGCTGAGTTGCGTTTTGTTCGGGACAACCCTCTAGTTGCCCTAAGGGGCGTTACTTCTCCCCCCACTGGTCCCGTGCACTGCGTAGCAGAATACGAGCCAATGGAGGCAATCTTACTTGCATGGGAAGGTGGTTCTTCTTGGGAAAATATCCTTGCGGATATGGCTGCGAGTATTACTACTATTGGAGATGCAGATGTAATTATCGCTGTTGATTCGACCAGCGAGCAGTCTGGCGCACTGTCAAAAATAAATGCTCGTGGGGGCGATACTTCACGTGTACGGTTTCTTGTCCGATCAACAGACACTATTTGGATTCGTGATTACGGTCCGCGTTATATTTACGAAGGCGAATGCAGAGCAATCGTTGACCACACGTACAATCGACCGCGGCCAAATGATAATGCTTTAAATGACGGTATGGCAGATTTCATGAATCATAAAATATATGAGCTTCCTCTTGTGCATGGTGGCGGCAATTTTCACTTGAACGCAAGTGATTTAGGATGGGCTACTGAACTTATTGAAAATGAAAACAGTGATCTGTCTGCTGAGCAAATTCGTGACTATTGGCAAGAATTTCAAAATTTAGATGTGACTCTAACGGATCCGTTTCCTACATCTGTCGATTCGACGCAACATATTGATATGTGGATGTGCTGGGCAAGCGATACGACTTGTATCATTAGTGACTGGCCTTACAACGCCGGCTCAACCCAAGAGGTCATTTGCGACACGGTAGCACAGAGTTTGCAGTTGGCTGGTTACACCGTAATACGCATCCCTGCACGAAGCGTAAGTTGGACGCATTATACATATGCGAACGCTGTCATTTGCAATGATTTGGTTCTAGTTCCAAGTTACACAAACTCTTCAGTTACGCAACACAATGCGGAAGCAATCGCTGGATGGAAAGCGGCCTGCCCAGATAAAACTATTGTCCCGATCCCTTGCCAGAATATCGTGACCTCGGCAGGTGTCATGCATTGTATCTGCATGCATATACCTGAACACAAAGGTGGCGAGAGCCCAACGATGTACTTGCAAACACCAAACGGTGGAGCTACTTACGAAGCCGGCGCCTATGTTCCTATCGCTTGGCTTTCCGATGATGATGAGGATGTAGTTTCGGTTGCAATTCAACTATCTACCGATGACGGAAGTAGCTGGACGACCGTTGTGGAAAACACTGATGACGATGGTTTTTACGTATGGAGTGTTCCAGATGTGTTTACAAATCATGGTCGTATTCAAATCGTTGGCGTCGATGTTGATGGAAACCACGGTTCAGATTCAAGCAATAATTCATTTTCAATCAATGGGTCGAGCGTCCCTGGCGATGCCAATGGCGATGGTCTTGTAAACGTCTCAGATATCCTTGTTATTGTAGATTCTTGGGGCATTTGTATCGGAATATGCCCTGGCGACCTAAATAATGACGGGTTTGTGAATGTAATTGATTTACTCATCGTCATCGATAGTTGGTAAATCGGACCATAAAAGTTGTTATTACAGCCAGAATTAAGCAACCAAGAGCATAAAAGACCGAATATTGCTTTGAACTGCACGATACTTGTGCTACATTTAGTTGTCTATAGATATTTTGACCATACCCCCCCCTAATTGGAGAAGCAAAACATGCGAGGAAGAACGATTATTATGACTGCGGCTATCGCAGCAACCACGGCTGTTGCCATGTTGGCAGTAGATGGACACGCTGATAGGCGTTTACCAAACGCAGGTGACCGAGGAGTGATAGGTCCTGATGTTGTCGCTTGGGCGATTGGTGGACAAAATAGCGAGGATATTGATTACGTAGGATCTTCAGAAGGCATGAGTGGCTATTCAATGGCAACCGTATCATGTAACTGGGGCGATGCAGAACTAAATTGGTATGGCGGAACAAATAACTCTCCAATCATCATGCAGAACATGTTTCGTTTAAAAGACGGTAAGTTTGAACAGGTTGGAATCCAATCTTTTATGAAGCATTCATTTTGTGCATTAAGCGAACCCGGTTGCGGTACTTGCCAATCCTCGAACTGCGATACTCTAGGAATAGGTTGTGCTGATACATATTGGGCTGGACTAAACTCTGGTGGAGATGCTCCACGCTCAGATGTAAACGCTTTTACAGGTGAATACCCTTATCCATTTACGCATGGCCCAAGTGGACCAAGTGCAATTCGAGGTAATCTTGTTGCTGCAACTGATGATGTAGATCCTGCACTAAATGCAGGTGCACAATATTTTATGGAGGCGATGTATATTGCTGCAGATGATCACGCTGCTGGCAATGGTGACAATAATGCTTCTTGGAGAGAAATTGAGTTTGCAAGCATTAGTAATCCTAATGTATTAGTAAATGGTCCTGCAGATACACATGCTGGCGAATGCGCCATTGAAGCATGGGCTCAAATGGATCCTTCAGTAAGGTTAACGACTACGCATGTTCCTGACGAAGGAAAGGTTATTGTTGCTGTTAAATATACAGACAACCTCGATGGAACATGGACGTATGATTACGCAATTTACAATATGAACTCCGATCGTAGTATCCGATCAGTTTCAGTACCAAAAGGAACTGCTGAAATTAGTTCTCAAACATTCCGAGATATCGATCATAATAGCGGCGAGATTTATGATGGAACAAATTGGAATATGAGTGTTTCATCTGATGCTGCAATCTGGGAAACGCAAACATACTCAGAAAATGAATTAGCAAACGCACTGCGCTGGGGAACAATGTTTAATTACAGTATTGTTGCAACAGCAGCACCTGAAGCGGGCACGATTACACTAGGTATCTTTAAACCCGGCGGCCCTGATTCATTTGAAGTAAGCACATTTATACCTGCTGGTGAGCCTGTAGATCCATGCGACCTTCCTGTTGGCTACTGCCCTGAAGATATTGATGGCGATAGTATTGTCGCAGTTAGTGACTTGCTCGCAATCGTAGGTAATTTCGGTGAATGTGGTGATGGTACCTTTCGCCCTGCAGGCGACGTGAATGGTAATTGCTGCGTTGATGTAGCTGACGTTCTTGCCGTTGTTAATGCATGGGGCAACGACTGTACTCCAGTTGGCGCTTGCTGCCTTTCTAAAGGTGGTTGCGACGATAGTACAACCGAAGCAAATTGCGTAATGATGGGTGGTAACTACGTTGGTGATGATACAACTTGCGAACAAGCAAATTGTCCAGACTTTTCCGCCTGTTGTTTTGACGACGGTGGCTGTGCAGAATTACTTCCTGCTGACTGTGCAACTTTGGGTGGAGCTCCACAGGGTGACGGTACATACTGTGCATCTACAGAGTGTCCAGTAGCTGGTGCTGGCGACGAATGTAG
>JABJDN010000002.1 GCA_018665385.1 Phycisphaerae bacterium
AGGATTTGAATACACTCGAGAAGGTAATTTGATTGGGCATATTGCTCGAGGCGCGATGTGGTTAGAGGAAAAAGCAAAGATTGCTGAAGCAACTCACGGCGAAGCACTACCAGACGGTTTTTTGACTGTCATGCAACACATCGTATTAAGCCATCACGGACAACTTGAACATGGTGCAGCAAAGTTGCCTTCAACGCCTGAAGCAATTTTTGTTTCCCAACTCGACAACCTTGACGCGCATACCCAAACGGCTCTCGACAGCGCTCGTCCTTGGAACCCACCAGCAACAGGGGACGAAGCGTTCACCGAACGCCTCTGGGCCTTAAACACAAAACTCTATCGCAGAGACCCCCTAAAGTAACAAATACGCGTTTCTGTCGCGTGGTTGTCGTTTTACGTCATTTTTTTGCAACTTTGTCTTAGGCTGTAACGAATCTATGTTGTACCCTAAGTATATTGAGGTCTAAAAACGAAGGAGCCCGAGTATCATGATTACTGCAACATTAATTTCAGCGTTGTGTATTGCAACACCAGCACAATTGAATGAACGCTTACCAAAAGACGCTATACCAGCATACGCAGTAGATGCTCTTGATTATGCCTTGCTTGATGTGGAAGATGAGAACCGAGTTAAAGCTGGTTTACCGATGCGGTTTGCAATTTCAACGAACGTTTCAATAACACCTGCGTCGCACGGAATTTGGGAGCGACTCGAAAATGGTCAGTACCGTTGGACGTACCGTGTTACTTGCGAGAACTCTATGTCAATGAACCTTGGTTTCGGGCGATACTCCATGCCAATAAGCGGCACGATGGTTATTATGAATCGAGACATTAACTGCCACATTCGTCCGTTTACTTCTGCTGATAACAAAGATCACGGTGAACTGTGGACGCCAATCATCCCATCGAATAATGCGACCATTGAAATAGTGGTTGACGCTGTCGATAAACGTGCCCTTTTAAGGGGAATTGAGATTACATCGATTAATGCTGGTTATCGTGGATTTAAAAATG
This sequence comes from Phycisphaerae bacterium, assembly GCA_018665385.1. Classification (GTDB taxonomy): domain Bacteria; phylum Planctomycetota; class Phycisphaerae; order Phycisphaerales; family SM1A02. The sequence goes on from JABJDN010000002.1 coordinate 1,018, forward strand.
GCGAAGATCGTGGAGGTTCAGGTTCATGCAATATCGACGTTGTTTGTTCGCAAGGGAACAACTGGTGGGACGAAATTCCATCTGTTGGTGTCTATACATTAAATGGTTATTTGACATGTACTGGTGCTTTAATCAACAATACCGCCCAAGATGGAACGCCCTACTTCTTAACAGCGAATCACTGTGGTGTTACGAGTAGCAGCGACTCTTCAATAGTGGTCTATTGGAACCACCAAAACTCCTATTGTCGTGCTCCTGGTTCTGGCGATAGTGGTGGAAACGGAAACGGAAGTTTTAGCCAATTTACTTCAGGCTCTACAATGCGAGCTACCCGTTCGTATACCGACTTTACGCTCACGGAACTTTCATCAACCCCGAATTCATCGTACGAAGTTTCATACTCTGGCTGGTCCCGGGCTTCTTCTGCATCAGTAGGCGCTGGAATTCACCATCCTTCAACAGCAGAAAAACGAATCTCCTTTCCAGATTACATCAGTGCAAGTGGAGAGTATTGGAACGTAAATTGGTCGGAAGGAACAACTGAGCCAGGGTCATCCGGTTCACCTTTGTACGATGGTAACCACCGAATTGTGGGGCAACTTTGTTGTGGATCTGCTGCCTGTGGAAATGATTCCAACGATTACTACGGACGCTCTATGTATAACTCATGGACCGGTTCAAGCGGTAGTAGTTTGGGTTCCTGGCTTGACCCACTTGGCACAGGCCAAACAACGCTTGATACGTACAATCCCGGCGCCTTGCCAATAGGCGCGTGTTGCATAGGTACGAGCGGTTCATGCATCCAAATCAGAGAAGCTAATTGCCTTGCAGGTGGCGGAACTTGGATGGGTGCTGATTCGGATTGCACTCTCTGCGAACCAGAACCAACTTGCGAATCGGATATTAACGGCGATGGTTACACAAACGTGTCGGATTTGCTTGAAATCGTGAGTGAATGGGGCAATACCGGCTCATCTCCTGCTGACGTAAATGGTGACGGGTACGTTGGTGTAGCAGATATCCTTGCAGTAATCGAAGGTTGGGGACCTTGTTAAGCCCATGCACGAATGCCGTGGCGTAAGGGTCAAATTGACCCAATACAGTAGATTTGTATAGGAAAAAGGCTTTTTTAGTTAATAAAAGAGCCTTTTTCTCTTATTCCTGCAACCGACCTCATGCCTAATTGCGAATAGCCTAGGAGAGAAATTATGCTTTCGGTTCGCAATGCTATCTGTTATTGTTTCTATATACAGTTACAACAAATACTCAATTGGAGAATATGAGAAATGAACATACAAAGAATAGTCCTAATTGTACTTCTTGCAACGTGCTCAACGGCTCTTGCAGGTCCAACAATCGGCACACAAGACACTCGATTGCCAAAAGATGTTATTCCACTGGTCACAGTACCTAATCTGGATTATGCGTCCTTAGGTATAGAAGATGAAACTAGAGAACGCACTGGTTTACCTCCTCAGTTCGCGGTTCCTTTTGAACAACATATTACGCCGGCAACCGATGGCATCTGGGAACGAGTTGATATGAATACGCAACGCTGGTCCCTGCGGGTGGGTTGCGATAACGCTCTATCCATGAATGTTGGTTTCGGTCGCTTTAACTTGCCTGCAAGTGGCTCCATGATTATCACGGATGCAACAGGTGATTACAGAATTCGTCCGTTTACCGCAGACGATAACAAATCACATGGGCAACTTTGGACTCCTGTAGTACCAGGTGGCGAAGCCATCGTTGAAATTACAGTGGCAAATAAAGATCGCGCAATGGCAGTAAAAGGAATTGAACTTACTTCAATTAACCCAGGCTATCGCTGGGTACACGACGCTGCAGGTCGAGGTTCATCGGAATCTTGTAACATTGATGTGGTATGCGCAGAGGGTGACCCGTGGCAGGAGGAGATTCCATCTGTTGCTGTATATACTCTTAATGGTTATTTAACTTGTTCTGGTGTCATGATGAATAACTCAGCACAAGATCAAACACCATACTTTCTAACTGCAAATCACTGCGGTGTAACAAATAGCAGCGATTCATCCATCGTTGTGTATTGGAATCACCAGAATAGTTATTGCCGAGCTCCTGGCAGCAGCGATAGCGGAGGAAACGGTAATGGAAACTTTAACCAATTCACAAGCGGTTCTACGATGCGTGCAACTCGATCATATAGCGACTTTACGCTTACAGAACTTTCTTCAAATCCAAATGCAGCCTGGGGCGTAACCTACTCAGGTTGGTCTCGAGCTGGCTCAGCTTCACTCGGTGCAGGTATTCATCACCCTGAAGCGGCTGAAAAAAGAATTTCATTCCCAGACACTGTGAATGCAACTGGTGAATATTGGGACGTGAACTGGGGCGAAGGTCGAACAGCACCTGGCTCATCTGGTTCACCTCTTTACGACGGAAACCACCGTGTTGTCGGGCAACTTTGTTGTGGCGCTTCGTATTGTCCAAATGATTACAATGATTATTACGGACGATCGCTTGATCTAGCTTGGAGCGGAAGCGCAAGCAGTAGTTTAAGTTCATGGCTTGACCCAACCGGTTCAGGCGCACAATTTATTGATACACTCGTTCCTGGTGGCGGGGGAGACCCACAAGGTGCATGTTGCATTGGAACTACTTGCTCGTACGGAACAGAAAATGATTGCAACATAAGCGGCGGCGAATATGCTGGCGATTTCGTTTCTTGTACTAGTTATCCTTGCGGAGGTGCACCAGAAGGTGCATGCTGCATCGCTGGCGAATGCTCAGTCATGTCTGCTTCTGACTGTGGTTCTTTCGGTGGCTCTTACCAAGGCGATGGCTCAACTTGCACCAATGGAATATGCGATAATGGTGGTTGCGAAGTTGGGTATTCACCTGACTGTGCTGGAACTTGTTTTGAAGATTCTGTGTATACAGACTGGGTAGGCGATGGCTACTGCGATGATGGTGCATACGTTCCATCAGACTATGGCTACGGAGGACCTGCAGGCGTTGCGATTTACTTGAATTGCGATGCATTCAATTGCGATAACGACGACTGCACAGATTGCGGTGGCGGTGGTGACCCTACCGGCGCATGTTGCGTTAACGGGAGTTGTTCAATTATAAATGAAGCTGATTGCACAAGCGCAGGCGGCACATATAACGGCGATAATTCTTCCTGCACCGGCAATCCTTGCGGCGGTGGTGGTGAATGCCCTGCCGGAGAAATGCAAGACTGTAATGGTAATTGTTGCCCGGAAAACTGGGTTGCAGATGGCTATTGCGATGACGGCACCTACGAATGGAACGGCGTTGCGATTTACTTAAATTGCGATGAATTCCAATGCGATGGTGGCGACTGTACTGGTTGTGGTGGCGGCGGCGATCCAACTGGTGCTTGTTGTATCGGTACAAATTGCTCTACTATGACTGACACTGACTGTGCGGCTGCTGGTGGAGAGTACCAAGGGAACAACACTTCATGTGCTAGCGAGCCATGCGGCGGCGGTGGAGAATGCCCAGCAGATTGGACTGCGGATTGCGAAGGCACATGCTTCCCGGATTATGTCTACGTAGAGTGGCAAGGCGATGGATATTGTGATGACGGTGCATACATTCCAGCTGATTACGGTTGCGCTGAATGTCCAGCTGGCGTAGCGATTTGGATGAATTGCGACGAATTCGATTGCGACAGTGGAGACTGCGAATGCGATGGCGGCGGCAATCCAATGGGTGCTTGTTGCTTCGATGCAGATTGCTTTGAGTTAGAAGAAGTGGAATGCAATAGTAACGGTGGCGAATGGCAAGGACCTGAAACAACATGTGCATCAAGCCCATGTGCGGTTCCATGTCCTGCTGACACTGATGGTAGTGGTGCTGTTGACGTGAGCGATATTCTTTATATCGTTAGTTACTGGGGCACAAATGACTCCGCTGCCGATGTGAACGGCGATGGTACAGTCAATGTTTCTGATATCCTCGAAGTGGTTAGCGCGTGGGGACCATGCCAGTAAGTACTGTGTAAATTTGATACAAAAGGGCCCTGCAACTGCGGGGCCCTTTTTTATTGGTAAAGGTGTGCTAGACCCTCTACAATACGTAGATGAAGAAGAGAATCCTTATTGGTATCCCTGTGTACAACGAAGCAAAATATATTAATAGTGTGCTCAGCGAGGTCTGTAAGTATGCGGACGACATTCTGGTAGTTGACGATGGTTCGACAGATTTGACACCGGCATTGCTCGCAGGGCACAAAGTGGAAGTCATTCGCCATTCCGAGAATCGAGGATATGGTCGATCACTGCAAGACATGTTCCGCTGGGCAGCAGTCGATAATTTTGATTGGCTCATTACGATGGATTGCGACGAACAACACGAGCCTGCTTCGATCCCAGACTTTGTGCGGATGATTGATCAAGATGACTCAGATATCATTTCTGGGTCAAGGTATGCAGAGACACACCCAGAAAACGATATGCCCCCAAAGGAGCGACAAGCAATCAATCGTCAAGTGACAGATGAGTTGCACGATGCCCTTGGCATTGCTATTACGGATGCATTTTGTGGGTTCAAGGCGTACCGAGTTCCGACTCTTGATGCATTTGACTTTGATGTCAACGGATACGCATTTCCGATTCAATTTTGGGTACAAGCGGCTGCCCGCAAACTGCGAATTACAGAAATTCCAGTGCGAATGATTTACAACGACCCAAATCGGACATTTGGTGGGCAACTCGATGACCCAGTGAAACGCCTTGACCATTACCGCGCAGTTCTTTGCAACGAATTGAGAAAGCACGAGACGTTATTGGAGTTGCATTCAGCGAGTACTCCATGCTAACAGCATGCGAGGCAGTAACTGTAGAACCAGAATTTTCAGAGTGGAAAACATTAGTAGGCCCATCCAAGGGTGAAGTATTCGGCAAAAATATTTCAGCATGGCAACATGAGTTTCGACTTGCAAACAACCTGCCACTTGACACGCCAATATTGATGGTGGGTCATCAACCCACGTTTTTTCACCCGGGCATATTGGCAAAATTTATTGCTGCGGCAAGGCTTGCAAAGCAAGTAGATGGCGTGGTTGTATTTTTAGTCGTTGACCATCATATTGGTACTGCTGGGACAATTGAAACATGCAAAGATTCGGGTCACCTTTCAATACAACGTGAAGATATTGCAGACGTTGACGCTTCTATTGCAATGCAAGATCAACCAAGAGTATATACCTACGGTGTAGAGCCGTTTGCCTCAGCATTAGCAAAGGCGCAAGGTGAGAATGCTGCGATGCAATTTGCGAATGCGATTGTTGCGTGTATGAAGCCATACGCAACGGTGGATTTCGTATTGCCCGGCAGCGCATTGCTTGCATCGTCGTTTGGCAAAGCGATGCTAGAAGATATGTTTACTCACTCAGATGCATGTATACATGCGTACAATGCTGCTGTTGAGCACTATCCTGAAGTAGGTATTTCTGTTTTGGGAGAAACAGAATTGCCGCTTTGGCAAGGAGCTAGCAATGAGAAGTTCAACATGGGGGACGAAGAGAATCGCCCACGCGCGCTCACGCTTACGTTGCTTGCGCGCCTACTTTCTTGCGATTTGTTTATACATGGCTCTGGCGGGTATGCATACGATAATTGCATGGAGATGTGGTGCAGAGAATGGCTTAGAGTGGAGCCTTCTTCTAAAGTAATGGCGAGTGCAACATTGCGGTTGCCTTTGCATTTCCAGTCGTGGGCGGAAGCGCGTCGAGAATATTTTTCTCCTCAGTTTGGTTCGGAAACCAAAGAGAAGTACCTACGTGCAATTGAAGAGTCGCCGTATGGCTCACCCCAGCGGAAAGTTCATTTTCAAAAAATGCGCCGGTGGCTTGATTCCATTCAAGAATTTTTAGACAAGGATGCATACATGGAAGATGCACGTATTGCTGCAAAAAGAGAGTGGGCATTTCCGCTCTACAGTACGGAACAATTGCACAATCTTGTAAGTGAAATGAACACGCTGTAATGTTTACCAGAGATTTCTTGGAGCCCAAATATTCTCGAGCATGTCGTGTGTTGCGCCTGTTACCACAACGCCATTTTTTTGTGTTTGTGTAAGCAACGAGCCATCTTTGTTAAACGTTGACCAGAGAGTCACTTCGCCTTCTCCAACTTTGGTATCGACAGTCCAACTCTCGTCGTCGTTCTGATGCAACGAATCAACGCGAGTTACAATTTTAGAACTGCCGCCACTGTTTTCGTACGTCATCCACATGAATTGTTCGTCATGGCCTGAAGATGAAAGGAAGGGCCCGAGTATCCAAACGAGAGCGCGAGGAAGCCATGGATCTTCAGCCAATGCTTTGAATGGTGATTTTATGACATCTGATGTTAAATCTTGCTGCAAAACGATGAGCCTAGATCTAGGCGAACCAATTTCTGGTCTGTTACGAATGCCAGTTTCGCTCTCGGTTGCTTTCGCTTTTTCGAGCCATTTTGTTACGCGGTTTGACCATCGAGATTCTTCGCCATCCCAACTCACCCAGTACCGCCCGTATGCATCCATAACTACACCAGTTTCTATATTGGGCACTAGCCTAGAGCGCACTGTAACGATGAGGCCAGTTTTCTCTAATCCTTCTTGCCCGTCTCTAATTTCAATTTCTTCCCGATTTCCTGCTGAAACTTGCACAAGGGCGTACCCAATATCTTCGTATGTCGAGCCACCATCTAGTTTGGATTGAATTCTTCGCCACTCCTGAAAACCAATCAATGCGCTAAGGCTCTCTTTACTGATAGCATCTAGGACAGATGCAGCATGTTCTAGGGCTGCTAATTTGCCCTGAATCATCGCTACTGGGTCGAGAGGGCGGATTGTTTGCATGCATTCGACAATCATTTTGGAATTTCTATCCCACGATGTTCGCGAAAACCTCGCTGTTGCAAGGATAAATTGGTCTCCGTTGGTAGGGAGAGCAAACTGAACCATGATCAGGGGCGTGGGTTGCCCATCGTCAGAAAGAAACACATGAAGCCAGCCTTCACGGTCTCCGGCTCGCATGGCGTTATTTTCAATAGTCGTGGTCTTGCTTGCGTGCTCGCTAAGTTGAGGAACGTGTAACAATTCCTCAGCGGTCTTGGCGTCGGGATTTATTCCCCGTTCAAGGCGTAAATGCCACATATTCATAGGGTTAGAACTAGAAATCATGCAAAATGGGGGGTTCTTAGATGTTCCCGAAACAGTCGATTCTGCTGGAAGATCGATTTTTAGACCAATATCACCATTTTGGTACGTTGCGTTGCCGAATTGAGCAACTAAAGAGAGCAAAAATACTTGAATCATAAGGCACACTGTAGCACGTCTACTCGCCTGCTGAAAAAGAGTCAGGTATGGCACTAATCAGTTGACAGGATAGCCCCTGACAGGATAGAATCTCCGATTCACGCCTTTTCTTACAGGGTGTGACTATGTGTAAGAGCCCGCATGTTGCGGACTTTGTTTTGAAAGAAGTTGGAGAACTACCTGCGATGCAGATTATTCGAATCAGAATGGAAGCCTACGATCACCAAGCACTTGATGCTTCGGCGAAAGAAATTGTAGATCATGCAAAGCGTACCGGTGCTCGCGTAGCTGGTCCGGTCCCGCTACCAACTCGCAGAGAAATCTATACAGTAAACCGCTCAACTTTTGTGAATAAGAAATCACGCGAGCAGTTTGAAATTCGAACACATAAAAGAATCATTGATATATCAGATTCCAATGCGCAAACAATTGAAGCGTTAAATCGACTTGTTGTTCCAGCTGGCGTCTTTGTGAAAATTAAAGCGTAACACGCTTGCTTAACTACTCCGGTCATGTCGAAAACGACCTCTGATCAAAACCCTCTAGCCTTTTATTAGGCCACTACAAAGGACAACAAACAAATGTCAAAAACATTGCTTGGAAGAAAAGTTGGAATGTCACGATACTTTCTTGAAGACGGTACAAATATACCAGTAACTATTGTTGAACTTGGTCCTTGTGTAGTTACTCAGATTAAAACTGAAAAGGCAGAAGGCTATAACGCAGTGCAGCTTGGATACGAAGATGTGAATCCTGGCCGAGCCACAATGCCCATTATTGGTCACGACGCAAAAGCGAGTACAGCACCTAAGCGATTCCATCGTGAAGCACGTGTAGAAGAAATTGGCGATCTTGAAGTTGGTCAAACGCTAGACGTATCGCTTTTTGAAGATGTGATGTTTGTTGATGTCGTCGGCATCAGCAAAGGTAAGGGTTTTCAAGGTGGCATGAAGCGCCATAACTTTAAAGGGCTTGAAGCATCTCACGGTGTAAAGAGAGCTCACCGTAAAATTGGTTCCATTAACGGCCACGCTACCAACCTAGGTACTGGCCCAAAGCCCAAAAAAGGCAAGCGCATGGCTGGCCAAATGGGGAACAAGCAAATTACTAGTCGTAGTTTGCCTGTAGTACATATAGATAACGAACGTAATCTGATGTTGGTAAAAGGCTCGGTGCCTGGACCAAACTCAGGAATGGTTTTAGTACGAACTTCGAAACGCTTAAACAGGAAGAAAACTACCGCAGCCAGTAAATAATTTTATTGGTAGATTTTCAAGGCTCATTAAGAGAACCAGTAAATCGCGACAAATAGAAAAAGGACGCCGAGTCAAGCACTACTGAGCACTCACCGGACTCCCGAATGGATTTATTCCCAACAGGACTTCTGGCAGCATCAGAGAGTAAGGCAAACAACGACGAAAGTCACAGGTGATTAAAGATTATGATTGAACTTCCCATATATGATAGAAAGGGCAAGCAAGTTGATACACTTAGTATCGACGAAGCAGTGCTCGGCACCGAGGTGCGACCTACGCTTCTTAAGCAAGCGTATGTAATGTTTCACTCCAATCGCCGCCAAGGTTCAGCTCGAACCAAGAGTCGCGGAATGGTTGAAGGTTCCACTCGAAAAATTTACAAGCAAAAAGGAACTGGCAACGCCCGAATGGGTCAAGTTCGTTCCAACATCCGAAAGGGTGGCGGTGTTACATTTGCAAAGACTCGTACACACGAAGACTTCCGTAAAGATATGCCGAAGAAAATGCGCCAGCTCGCAAACAAAAATGCATTGCTCGCGAAACTTATTGACGGCGAAGTGAAATGCATCGTTGACCTTGAGTTTGCTACTCCTAAAACTAGCGAATTTAAAGCAATACTTGACGCTGTAGGCATCGATAGAAGTTGCTTGATTGCAGTTGACAGCGAAAACCGTAACGCGGCTGTTTCAGCTCGAAACATTGCAAATGTGGACACAATTCGCATCGACCAATTAAATGTGTTTGAATTGTTGAACCATCGATACCTTGTCGTTGATAAAACTTCAATGGAAGCATTCCTAGACGGTTCTGCTTGGAAGAAAGCTGAGGAGGTAGCCTAATGGAAGTTACAACAATCATCAGAAAACCTCTTGTCACTGAAAAGACGACATTCAACGCAACAGCGAACAATCGCTTTGCGTTTGAAGTTGATCGCCGATCGACTAAAGGTCAAATCAAAAAAGCGGTAGAAGAACTCTACGGCGTTCGTGTCCTTTCCGTTGCAACACAAGTCAGAAAAGGTCAAATGCGTAGAAACCGCATGGGCTGGTTCCGGGTTGGCAGCGTAAAGCACGCTATCGTGAAACTTCATGCGGAGGATCGCATCGAGCTCTTCTAAGAGAGTGAGCGAATAACACTTATGGCTATTAGAGTTTACAAACCAGTTACACCAGGACGTCGAAACGCTTCCGTGAACCTTCACGTAGAAGTGACTAAGAAAACTCCTGAAAAATCACTACTTGCACCGCTGAAAAAACGCGGTGGTCGCAACAACCAGGGCAAAATTACTGTCCAGGGCCGCGGTGGTGGACACAAGCGTCGTTACCGTAAAATTGACTTCCGTCGTCTGAAAGATGATATGGCAGCAACAGTTATTGGCATCGAATACGATCCAAACCGCAGTTGCCATATTGCACTTCTTCAATACGAAGATGGTGTGAAGCGTTACATCTTGGCACCCCGGAACATGACAGATGGCGACACAGTAAAAAGTTCAAACAGTGCAATCGAGCCAAAAGCTGGCAATTGCATGCCATTGAAATTTATCCCAACAGGCTTGACGGTACACAATATCGAGTTTGAACCAGGCAAAGGTGGCGCACTCTGTCGCTCAGCTGGTGCAGGCGCTCGTTTGAGTAACCGTGAAGGTCGCTGGGCAACAATCGTGTTGCCATCAGGCGAAATTCGTCAAGTCTCCGTAGAGTGCCGTGCAACAATCGGCCAACTTGGAAACACTGACCATCAAAACGTCAAGCTTGGTAAAGCTGGCCGTAACCGATGGCTAGGTCGTCGACCTAAAGTCCGTGGTATGGCTATGAGTCACCACGATCACCCGCTTGGTGGTGGTGAAGGTCGTTCCAAAGGTGGTCGAACCCCAGCAAGTGCTTCAGGCACGAAATCTAAGGGTGGTCGCACAAGGCAACGTGGGAAGTGGACGGATGCACGCATCCTCCGTCGTCGTAAGAGTAAACGTTACGGACAACTTAAAGTCTGACCTTAGGAAAAAGATATGTCAAGATCACTTAAAAAAGGCCCATTTGTTAATGAGAAACTCTACCGCAAGGTTGAGGCTCAAGCAGCATCCAAGGCAAAAACACCAATCAAAACATGGTCGCGTTCATGCACGATCGTTCCAGAGTTTGTTGGTATGACTTTCCTTGTTCACAATGGCAATAAATTCATGGAAGTCTTCTGTACTGAAGATATGGTTGGCCACAAGCTAGGAGAATTCTCGCACACGCGTGTATTCCGTGGCCATACAAACAAGAAGGAAGGCATTAGAGCGTAACGCTGTAGGTTTAAACTTATGACATTTAAAGCAATACATAAATACGCACGTATCTCACCCCGCAAGGCTCGCCTTGTAGCGGATTTGATTCGTGGTAAAAAAATCGATGTAGCGCTTGCTCAGCTTGAATTTTCCAAGAAACGAGCAGCGTGGTATTTCAAATCAGTACTTAACAGTGCAATTGCGAATGCTGAAGAGCAAGACGCAGATGTTTCAGCACTGTACGTTTCTGAATCAAGAGTGGATGAAGGTTCCGTCATTAAACGATGGCGACCGAAGGATCGTGGCCGAGCTCACCCAATCCACAAACCAACTAGTCACCTCGTCATCTCTGTTGGAGAGAAAAAATAATGGGACAAAAAGTTCATCCATTTGGATTCCGCGTAGGTGTTACCGAAGGGCATAAGTCCCGCTGGTATGCACCAAAAGCACTCTTTGCTGAGTTGCTCGTCGAAGATTATCGCATTCGCGAATTTGTAGACAAGCGCCTCAACCGCACTCCGCCATTTGCCGCTGTGTCTGACATTTACATTGAACGAACTCGTGAAGAGTTGACTGTCATTGTAAAAACAGCACGCCCAGGCTTAGTTGTTGGACCAAAGGGTTCTGAGATTGATAAACTTGTTGTAGACTTGCAAGCATTGACTGGTCGTAAGGCGCAAGTCAAGATTATGGAAGTCATGAACCCAGACACAGACGCTCGATTGATTGCTGAAGCAGTTGGCGAGCAAATGCGAAAGCGTGGAAACTTCCGTCGCCTATTGAAGCAACGTTGTGAATCAGCGATGCAGCATGGCGCAAAGGGTATACGGATTCAAATTTCAGGTCGCCTTGGTGGTGCTGAAATGGCTCGTAAGTTTGTTGTGCGAGAGGGTTCTATTCCATTGTCTACTCTTCAAGCAAATGTAGATTACGCACTTGTACACGCTCAAACCACATATGGAATCATTGGTGTAAAAGTTTGGATCTTCAAAGGTATGTATTCAGACGCTGAAGAAGAGCAAACAGATTCACGAGCAGCAGGTGCTCGCGGTCGTGCTCGAGGTCGTCGTTAATTAGTAATTTTTGTTCGGAACACTCCGAACTGTTGTAAGGAGGCACTTTAAAATGCCAAGAATGCCAAAGAGAATTAAGTTCCGCAAACAAATGCGCGGGAAGATGAAAGGCAAAGCCACACGTGGCAACTACGTGGCTTACGGCGAGTACGGCTTACAGTCACTCGGCACACACTGGGTGTCCGCTAGACAAATCGAAGCAGGTCGTATTGCGGCCCAGCACTTCCTTCGTCGACAAGGCAAAATAGTCATCCGAGTATTTCCTGATAAGCCGATTTCAAAGAAGCCACTTGAAACTCGCATGGGTAAAGGTAAGGCGGATACAGATTTCTGGGCAGCACGAGTGAAGCCCGGAACAATTTTATTCGAAATTAGTGGCGTTCCAGAAGACATGGCAAAACAAGCTATGGCTCGGATCGCTCATAAAATGCCGGTACGTTGCCGGTTCGTAGGACGGAGACTATCTGTCTAACGCAAGTTAGTAGATGAAGGAAAGAAGTTATGAAAGCAAACGCAGTCCACAAATTAGGTGATGAAGAACTATCGATCGAAGTAGACAATCTTCGCAAGAAGCTCTTCGAACTCAAAACACAAGGCGTTACGGAGAAGATTCAAGATACTTCCCAGTATGGCAAAATTCGTAAGGACATTGCACGCTTGATTACAGAACGTAATGTAAGAAGTAAGGCCGCGAAAGCGTAAGCAGGTACAAATATATGAGTCATTTAAAAGAAATAGTAATCCCAGAAAATGCTTCCCGCAAAGTAGGTGTAGTTACATCTGATAGGCGCGATAAAAGTTGCAAAGTAGAGATTCAGTTCTCTGTGAAGCACCCAAAGTATGGGAAATTCATTCGACGTCGTTCGCTTATTCAAGCACACGATGCAAACAACGAAGCCAAGCTAGGCGACAAAGTTGAAATTGCAGAGTGCCGACCAATTTCAAAGACAAAATCGTGGGTAGTAACTCGCATTGTTGAGGCAGCTGTTGTCTAAGGCAGCGCATCAAGGAATAGACAGATGATACAAAAAGAATCAAGAATGGAAGTCGCTGATAACAGCGGAGCAAAAGAGGTACTAGTCATTAGTGTCCTTGGTGGCTCCACTGCTCGTGGCAAGTACACTCGAAGAACAGGTGGCGTAGGCGACCGAGTCGTTTGTACTGTGAAAAAGGCATTGCCTAACTCGCAAGTCAAATCAGGCGATATTATTCGCGCTGTTATCGTACGTACGAAGTACCCAACTCGTCGTGCAGATGGCTCATACGTTCGATTCGATTCGAACGCATGCGTGCTTCTTAACGAAGATATGAACCCAACGGGAACACGTATCTTTGGTGCAGTTGCTCGCGAGCTTCGTGAAAAGAACTACATGAAAATTGTTTCACTCGCATCGGAGGTAGTGTAATGCCGAGACATATTCGAAAAGGCGATAAAGTAGTGGTTACAGCTGGTAACGACAAAGGCGCAATAGGCGAAGTCCTACGCGTTGTCACGAAGAAAGATCGTGTTGTTGTAAAAGGCGTGAATGTTCGCAATAAGAACATTAAACCATCGCAAGCAAATCCAAATGGTGGCGTCATCAAACAAGAGATGTCAATCCACATGAGTAACGTAAGCCCAGAGTTTGACGGAAAGCCAGCTCGCGTTCGATACGAAACACAAGAGAACGGCACCAAAGTTAAAATTGGTGTTTCTCGAGATGATAAAGGCAAGAAGGTCGAGAAAGTGCTCTGCGAGATTCATTCCGCAGACGCTCGCCCATCAGGAAAGTAAAGTCATGACTGCAACTATTGAAAAACCAAGATTAAACGCTCTCTACAACGACGAGGTGCAAGCTGGTGTTATCAAGGAATTTAACTTGAAAAACGTAAGCAAAGCGCCAAAGCTAGTCAAAGCCACCGTCAATGTTGGTATTGGTCGTTTCTTAGACAACCAGAAGCTGAAGCCAGAAATTCGCGACACTGTCCTTTCGACGTTGACTACCATTTCAGGTCAAAAGCCAATTATGATTCGTGCGAAGAAATCTGTGGCGAACTTCAAAGTTCGCGAAGGCGCACCATCAGCATTTATGGTCACCATGCGTGGCAATCAAATGTGGTACTTCCTTGACAGATTGATTTCACTTGCGATTCCCCGTATTAAAGATTTCCGTGGTTTGAAGAAAACATCTTTTGATGCTGCAGGGAACTACTCTATGGGTTTAACAGAGCAAGCAGTTTGGCCAGAGATCAACATGGCAGAAGTGAACTTCTCGCATGGTATGAATATAAACCTCGTATTTGAAAACTCTAAACCTGAGTTAAGCAAATTCGTTTTGGAACAACTCGGTATGCCGTTTGAACGGGATGAGGAATAAGGAAAGAACATGGCAAGTAAACGCGTATTTGAAAAAATGAATAGAGAACCAAAGTTCTCGACTCGCAAAAAGAATCGATGCCAAATCACCGGTCGTGGCCGTGGTGTGTATCGCAAATTTGGTATCAGCCGAATCATGCTTCGCCAACTCGCGTTGGAAGGCAAGATCCCCGGAATGCGGAAAGCCAGTTGGTAAATTGAGAATCGCATGTTGTAAGTACAGCTTACACATGTTTGGAGTAATAAAAAAATGTCACAACAAGATTTAACAGCCGATATGCTTACACGCGTTCGAAACGCAGTCCGTAATCATTCACCTTCAGTCGCTTGCCTTAACAGCAAGTTGAACCGAGGTATCGCACAAGTACTCGTCGACGAAGGATTCGTTGAAGGGTTCGAAGTTATCGACGATGGTCGTCAAGGTCGCCTTGATGTTCACCTTCGATACGGCGAGCGAGGCGAAAAAGTTATTAACACAATCAAGCGTGAATCCAAGCCTGGATGCCGTGTATACCGAAGCGTGGAAGATCTTCCTCGACCACTCGGTGGACTCGGAATTGCGATTGTTTCAACAAGCAGCGGCATTATGAGCGACAGACGATGTCGTGTTGAAAATGTTGGTGGCGAGGTAGTAGCCACAGTCGCGTAACGCGAAAGAGGATTAGATTATGTCACGTATAGGTAAACAAGCAATTGCAGTTCCATCAGGTGTTGAAGTAAAAGTCAACGCATCGAATCGCTCAATTGACGTTAAGGGCCCAAAAGGGAACTTGTCATTTGATTGGCGAGAAGAAGTTGATGTGCAGTTTGATGAAGAAGCAAAAAATATTAACTGCACAGTGGTAGCAGGAGACGACGCCACGCGCCAAGCGCGAGCGTTGTGGGGCACTACTCGTAGCCGAATCTACAACATGGTAGAAGGTGTTACGAAAAACTTTACAAAGAAACTCAAAATTGTCGGCGTTGGCTGGAATGCAAAAGCGCAGGGCTCAACATGTATATTAAGTATTGGTTTTTGCCATACAGTAGACCTCGTAGCGCCAGATGGTGTTACCTTTGAAATTGAAAAAGGTACTGAGATCACAATTACAGGTGCAGACAAACAAGCAGTCGGTCAATTTGCAGCAAACATCCGATCGAAACGTGAGCCAGAACCATACAACGGCAAAGGCATTATGTACCACGACGAAGTCATTATCCGTAAGGCAGGTAAAGCGTTCGGCGTTTAATCGCTGATTTCTTGAAGCAAGGAAATATACAATGAATCGAATTACAGCAAAAATTAACAGATACACACGTCGCAAGCGTGGCATTCGAAAAAGCATTTTCGGAAGCCCTTCGCGACCACGTCTCACGGTGCGCCGTTCAAGTAAGAACATCTACGCGCAACTTATCGACGATACATCTGGTCAAACAATTTGTTCTGCATCAACTATCGAAAAAGATGGAAAAGTAGATGCAGGTAGCAATTGCTCAGCAGCAAAAGAAATAGGAACACGTATCGCAGCTAAAGCCAAGGAAGCGGGTGTTTCAGACATCGTCTTTGACAGAAATGGATATCGTTTCCATGGCCGCGTGAAATCACTTGCAGAGGGCGCCCGTGAAGGTGGGCTTAAGTTCTGAAGAACGGATAATACTTATGAATAAACAATACGATGATGATAGAGGTGGCGTCGACTCAAACACAGTTGGCGTATACAGAACAGCTGCAACCGTAAAAGGCGGACGCCGATTTAGTTTTTCTTCCATGGTTGTCTGCGGCGATCGCCAAGGACGAGTAGGACTTGGGTATGGCAAAGCAAACCAAGTTCCAAATGCTATTGAAAAAGCTACTAAGAAAGCAAAGCGAGAAATGCGTGAGTTCCCATTAACCGGAACAACCATTCCTCACCAAGTTACAGGAAAGTTCGGTGCGTGCACTGTGCGACTCGTTCCAGCATCACCGGGTACAGGTGTTATTGCAGGTGCGGCAGTACGAGCAGTTCTCGATCTTTTGGGTGTTCAAGATTGCCTTTCAAAAGCATATGGCTCAACCAATAATAAAAACCTTACTAAGGCAGTCATGGACGGTCTTCGCCAATTGCGAAGTCGCGAAACTGTTGAGACTTTACGTAAAGTTCAAATTGATAAAACACACACTGAAAAATCGCACGAAGCGGCGCCAAGTGTAGTTACAGAAGAAGTTACCGAAGAAGCAACTGCGTAACAGTTGCCCTTGATGGAGATTTAAATCTTATGATGATTCATGAAATAACCGAATTAGCCGGCAAGTACAAAACTCGCAAGAGAATTGGACGAGGGCACGGTAGTGGTTCAGGTAAAACAAGTGGACGTGGGCACAAGGGTGCTAAGTCACGTTCAGGTTACTCCCGTAGACCAGCATTCGAAGGCGGTCAAATGCAGTACTTTAGGCGTATCCCGAAGCGTGGCTTCTCGAACGCAGATTTTAAAACTGTATACCACATAGTAAACCTTGCATCGCTTGCGGCCCGTTTCGAAACTGGCGCTACAGTTGACGCAACTGCGCTCGTGGAAGCAGGACTGATCCGTAACTTTAAAAACCCTGTCAAAATTCTTGGACAAGGCGATCTTACGATTGCATTGAACATTACTGCTGACAGTTTTTCGGCTTCTGCTATTGCAAAAATCGAAAAAGCGGGCGGTAGTGTTACAGCTATTGTGAAGAAGAAATGGAAACGTGATTGGTCAGCAAAGTCGAAAAACAAAGCTGAAAAGAGTGAAGAAGTTTCAACAGAGACAACAAAAGATTGAGTAGGACTACTTCCGAATGATTCAAGCCATCATAAACATCTTTAAAATCGCTGAATTGCGAAATCGTGTGTTCTTCACAATGACGATGATCGCAATTTACCGCATTGGTTTTTGGATTCCACTTGCAGGTGTAAACCAACAGCAAATGGTAGATGCTGCTCAAAAAGCAACTGAGGATGCAAGTGGCTGGGGTAAATTCCTTGACTATGCTTCAATATTCTCTGGTGGTTCCTTCTCGCAATCAACTATCTTTGGCCTTGGAATTATGCCGTACATTACTGCATCAATTATTTTCCAATTGTTGCAATCTGTCATGCCTAAATTGCAGGAGTTGAAAAAAGAAGGCGCATCCGGTCAAGCTAAAATTACGGAATGGACACGATACGCAACTGTCGGTATGTGTTTAATCCAATCCATGATGTGGCTGAAATTTATCGCAGCGCAAGGCCTTATTCGCCCAGAGTTTTTAAACCCCGGCGGGATGATTGTCTTCTATCTTGCTGGAATTACCGCGCTTACTGCAGGTAGTGTCTTTTTGATGTGGCTTGGCGAACAAATTGACAAGTACGGTATCGGAAACGGTGTTTCATTGATTTTGACAGCGGGAATTATCGCCCGAATGCCACAGGCAATTACGTGGGTATGGGATAACTTTAGTACGTCGCAACAGTCAGGGAGCAACATGGGTATTCTTGGTGTCTTGTTCTTGATTGGCGCGTTTGTATTCGTAGTAGCAGGTGCAATTTTAATTACGGTAGCGCAGAGGCGGATACCCATTCAACAAGCACGCCATACACGTGGGCGTAAAACCTTTGGCGGCGCCCGCCACTATCTTCCGCTACGTGTGAATCACGCAGGTGTAATGCCAATTATCTTTGGTAGTTCACTGTTGATTTTCCCATCTGCATTTTTTGGATATCTTCAATCCTCTGCAACTGCGTCACCAGATGCAGCAAGTTGGTGGGTTTCAACTACTACATTTTTGAACGCAAATTTTCAAATGGGTGAGTATCCATATATTGTGTTCTATATCATTTTGATTTACTTCTTCAGTTACTTCTGGACAACAATTGTGTTCAGCCCTGAAGACATGTCACGCCAGTTACGCGATAACGGGAGCTTTATTCCCGGTCTACGCCCTGGCCCCAGGACAGCAGAATACTTAGAAACAGTGGTAGAACGAATTACATACGTTGGTGCAGGCTTCCTAGCAATCATCGCAGTCATTCCTTCAATCGTTTCGAAAGAGATGCAGATCCCATTCTTCGTTTCGAGTTTCTTGGGCGGGACGGGATTGTTGATTGTTGTGAGTGTTGGTCTTGACTTGATTCAACGAATCGAAGCGAACCTCCTCATGCGTAACTACAAAGGGTTTAACGATCCTGGACCAAAAGTAGCTAGGAGACCCAGCGGAGCATAAGCGGTATATATATGGCTAAAGAAGAAAAAATATCACTTGAAGCAGAAGTAACGGAAGCCTTGCCAGATGCAAGGTTCAAAGTAAAACTTGAAAATGGTCACGAAATTCTCGCGTATATCAGCGGAAAAATGCGACGATTTTACATCCGTATCCTTCCCGGCGACAAGGTGACAGTTGAAATCAGCCAGTACGACATGACCAAAGGTCGAATTACATATAGACACTAACTAGGACCTCAGAATTTAGAGGAAGAATGAAATGAAAGTAAAAAGCAGTATTAAACGAAGAACGAAAGATTGCCAAATCGTCATACGAAAAGGCAAACGATACGTCATTAACAAGAAAAACCCACGATTGAAAGCTCGTCAAGGCTAAGTCCTTTAGGACGCCACGAGATTGGAGAACATATATGCCACGTATTGCAGGTGTAGACATCCCAGAGAACAAGAAGGTACGGTACTCGCTCCGTTATATCTACGGAATCGGTCCGAAGATTGCGGACGAAATTTTAGAAGTTTCTAAAATTGATCCAGATACCAAAGCACGCGACCTAACTGACGATGAAGTCGGTCTGATTGCTGCGTACCTAGATGAACACTTAGTGGTCGAAGGTACACTTCGCCGTCAAGTACAACAAAACATTCAACGTCTTCGTGACATTCGATCTTACCGTGGTGAACGCCATCGTAAAGGTTTGCCTACACGTGGACAACGAACTCGATGTAATGCTCGAACTCGTAAGGGTCGTAAGAAGACTGTTGCAGGTAAGAAGGGCGTTAAAGGGTAATTGATGTGATTGGGCAGCGTGCCCTCACACTCGCAAGATTCCTCTGCGCAATGTAATTGTAAGTAGGGATTTAGGAATCGCAAGAGCGAATAAGGAAAGAACAATGGCTAAGAAAAAAGTAAGAAAGAATATTGGCAAGGCAATCGTCTATGTCAAAGCAACATTTAACAACACCATCGTTACGATGACAGACTTAAGTGGCGAAACACTCTGCTGGGACTCAGCAGGCACAGTTGGTTTCAAAGGTGCGCGTAAAGCAACACCATTTGCTGCAGCACGCGCTGCTGAAAAAGTGGCTGTCAAAGGTCGTCGAATGGGTGTTAGTGAAGTTGAAGTTCGAGTTAAAGGTCCAGGCAGTGGTCGCGACTCTGCAGTTACAGCACTGGAGCAAAATGGTTTGCGTATTAGCGCAGTTGAAGACCACACGCCAATCCCACACAATGGTTGCCGCCCTAAAAAGCAACGCCGTGTGTAAATGAATATTTGTATCGCCTCTTAAAGATGGGCGTGAAGTGCTTGGCAGGGCTTCACTTTCCGATTTTAAGAACAGCGATTGTTAGCTTTAAAGCTCCTGCCAATAGTAAGAAGGAACATACATATGATGCACGTACGATGGAGAGGTCTAGAACTTCCAGCAAGTGTCATTCTCGAAGAAAAATCAGCAACCGATACGTTCGGTCGCTTTATCGTAGAACCGTTTGAGCGCGGGTTTGGTACGACAATTGGCAACAGCCTACGTCGCATCTTGCTGAGTACAATCGAAGGTTCCGCGATTACATCAATTCGCGTAAAAGGCGCAGAGCATGAGTTCTGCACAATCGAAGGCGTTTCGCAAGACATGGTTGACATTGTGCTCAACGTAAAAGGTCTTATTGTTGATGTAGATTCAGACGAACCAAAAGTATTGCGTTTGTCGGCATCAGGTCCTGGTGAAGTTACTGCTGATTTAATTGAAGCAGATTCGTCAGTTACTGTATTCAACCCTGATCACGTTATTGCAACGTTGACAGACAAAATTGACTTCGAAATGGAATTAACCATCGAACGAGGTCGAGGATATGTGCCTGCTGCAGAGCAGTACGCGACAAAAGACGAGCAAATCATTGGCGAACTCCCAATTGATGCCGTGTTTAGTCCTGTGCAACGTGTTCGCTACCGTGTAGAAAATACTCGAGTAGGCCAGCAAACAAACTTTGACCGCTTGATTCTTGATATCTGGACAGACGGGACAATTAGTCCTGAAATGTGTCTTGTAGAATCAGCAAAAATTCTCCGTAAGCACTTGAATGCATTCGTTCAATTCGATTCACTTGGAAAAGCAGTAGTCAGTGCTGAAGCAGCAGCTGCAGCAGCAGTCGACGAAGAGTTAATTCGCAAATTAGAGATGTCAACAGCAGATCTTGATTTGACTGTTCGTTCATCCAATTGCCTTGAACTTGCAAACATTAACCGTGTAGCCCAACTCATCTCTTTGACAGATCGTGAGTTATTGGGTTTGCGTAGCTTCGGCCGTACTTCACTTCGAGAAATTAAGCGAAAGCTTGAAGATCTCGGCTTAACACTTGGAATGCCTTTGCCTCCTGGTGTTGATGGTACTGTTGATATTAGCGCAGCTTCCCTCGCTGAAGGCGAAGTGGATTGCTGTGATGACGATGATGAAAACTGCACTGACCTCGACGATGAGTACAGTGCTGATAATGACAACCCTGGAGACGAAGTCATCGGCTCCACAGAGGTTACAGAATAATCGAGGCATTTAACCTCGTGTAAGGAGTACTACCATGCGGCATAGAATCCATGGAAAACAATTGTGTAGAGACAGCGAACATCGGACAGCGATGCTTCGCAACCTCGCTGCTGGTTTGTTCGAACACGGACAAATCGAAACTACTTTGCCAAAAGCAAAGGCAGTGCAGCCATTTGTTGAAAAAATAATCACTATCGCAAAGCGTGGCGACTTCAATGCACGCAAGCGTATTGAGCAATTAATCAACGACCGAAAGATTCACTCTTGGGTTGCTGATCCAAATGTTCCAGACTCAGCAAAGCATAATAGCCACTTTGATTTGCCACAAGAAGGCGACATCGAATTTAACCGGTACGGTGAAGTTCGTAAAGCTCCTCGTCTTGTTCAGCACATCATTGCTGTGGTTGGACCAAAATTTGCTGACCGAGATGGTGGTTACACACGCATCATTAAAATCGGTAAACGTCGTTTAGGCGATGGCACTGATTTGTGTGTCTTGCAACTCGTTGGCGAAGAAGAAGGCCCACAAGTTGGAGCTAACGATTCTCGCCGTCGCATGCAAAAGCAACGACGTCGTGATTTTGCGGCAAAAGTGCTTGTCTCAACAGTTGCTGTTGACGACGCTGCTGAAGAAGTTATTAATGAAGTTCTTGAAGCTGAGGCAAGCGAAGAAGTAACAGAGGTTACTGAAGTTGCTGAAGCACCTGAAACTGAAACTGATAACACTGAAAAAACCGAAGAGTAATCTTCCATGCATTTTGCTTTTTTGAACCAGCCCCATGCATCGCATGGGGCTGGTTTTTTACAGGTGGCAAGCCCCGAGAATACATAGGGTAAGGTCCTGGATTTGGTTCACAAATTTCGATTCCAACAGGTCGAAACACTGTTAGCTTGGTTCTGATTGACCAGACCAGGGTTTGCTCTGGGTGACGAGACCCCGTATCATGCGCGGATGCTCGCAACACTCACTACACTCCAAGAAGATGCGCTTCAAGAGATTACAGCATTGGATTCGCTCGAAAGCCTTGAATCGTGGAGAATATCGTACTTAGGTTCAAAAGGACGCTTAAAAGGCATTATGCCTTTGATGAAAGACGTGAGCAAAGAAGATAAACCAGCAGTCGGCAAACGTTTAAATGAAGTGAAAACTGCCCTCGAATCAGCATTCGATTCTCGAAAAGCAGATATTGCGGGATCCTCAAGCCCAAGGCCTCCACTTGATATTACCGAGCCAGGCGTTGAAGCCCAACATGGACGTCGGCATATTATTACAAAAACAATTGATGGCATTACTGAAGTGTTCGGAAGAATGGGATTCTCCGTAGCGTACGGTCCTGAAGTCGAAGATGAATACCACAACTTTAATGCACTAAATATTCCAGAAGACCATCCAGCTCGGGATCCAATCGATAACTTTTTCATGGGCGGTGACCGAATGCTCCGCAGTCAAACTTCGACTGTACAAATTCGGGTCATGGAATCAACACCACCACCAATAAAAATTATTGCCGTTGGCCGGGTGTACAGACCAGACACCCACGATGCGACACACTTCAGCATGTTCCACCAATGCGAAGGACTTCTTGTTGCACCGAAAGTTTCCATGGTAGATTTAAAAAGCACGCTCTTTCAGTTCGCAAAATCTTATTTTGGTGAAGAAGCTGAAGTACGTTTTCGCCCGAGTTTTTTCCCATTCACAGAGCCATCTGCAGAAGTAGATATGAAGATGAAAATTAAGGGTACATGGCAATGGGTAGAAATTGGTGGTTGCGGATTGGTAGATCCAAAAGTGTTTGAAGAAATCGGTTACGACAACAACAAGTGGCAAGGCTTCGCGTTTGGGCTCGGTATCGAACGAGTGGCAATGCTGAAATATGGCATCCAAGATATTCGATGGTTATTCGAAAATGACGCACGGTTCCTTCGCCAGTTTTGAATGAAAACCTACAATATTCTGCAACTTGGCCAACAACAGTAGGCGCAGTCAGCATCATTGTGGGCGGCCTTTCTCTATTTGGCGGATGCATGGCATTAACTGGCATGAGTGAAATTGAACAACTGCACACAGCAGTTCCTTTTGGTGAGGGCCAAATGAACGAAGCGCTCCTTGCGCAATTAGCTGAAACTGCTCCACCAGATTGGCTTTCGTCCTCCGCATCTATGCTTGTCGTTCTCTTTTCAATTTCACTTGCAGCATTTGGAATGTCTCTGTTATTGCGTAATCCCAAAGGTGTTTCGAGGTTACGCTGGTGGGCAGGTCTCTACATCGTCTTCAGTTTTGGAGCTGCAATAGCCCAATGGATGCCTAGAATGGAGCTTGTTCGCAGTAACAGCGAAGTGCAAGCATTATTCCTTGCGCAACTCACTCTCTCGCTTCCATTATATTTAGTGCTTCCTGTTTTTCTGCTGGTGTATTTGAACTTGAAAAAGATACGAAACGAAGTCACACTCTGGCGGTAACATACGACTATGCAATTTCTAGACGAACTCAATTGGCGCGGCCTTCTTCATCAAACGACTGGAGGAGATGAATTACAACAGCATCTTGCAAGCGGAAGTAGGATTGCATATTGCGGGTTTGACCCCACAAAAGATGCATTGACGATTGGCAATTACATGCCAATCAAAATGCTTCGCCATTGGCAACTTGCTGGACATACGCCGATTGTGCTCATGGGTGGTGGTACTGGTTTGATCGGCGATCCATCAGGGAAAGATGCCGAACGGCAACTTCTTTCAAAAGAACAAGTCGCCAAAAATATCGAAGGGCAACTTCGCTGCTTTTCAAAAGTCCTTGATTTTGAAGGTGATCACGCTGCTGTTATCGTGAACAACGCTGACTGGTTATGTGAACTAGGTTTTCTTGATGTACTTCGAGATGTTGGTAAATATTTCTCTGTCAATACGATGATTCAGAAAGATTCCGTGAAGGACCGTTTACATAATCGGGAGCAAGGTATTTCGTATACCGAATTTAGTTACATGATTTTGCAAGCCTATGACTTTCTACATTTGCGTAGAGAAATGGATTGCACGATTCAAATTGCGGGGAGTGACCAGTACGGAAACATCGTCGCAGGAATCGATTTGATTCGTAGGGATATGATCGACGCAGGCGACGATCAATTCAAAGGCGCGGGGATTACAAATCCTCTTGTCACAGCTGGGGACGGTTCAAAGATTGGCAAGACTGAGAAGGGTGCCATTTGGCTGACAGAAGACCGCACGAGCCCCTATGCATTCCATCAATATTGGTTGAATATTCCAGACGAAGATGCAGGCAAGTTTCTCCGTTGGTTTACTTTTTTAGACCAACCCACAATTCAAGCAATTGAAAAAGAACATGCAGAAGCGCCGCATCAACGTGCTGCGCAAAGAGCATTAGCAGACGCAATGACTGAGATATTTCATGGCAACGAAAATGTAGCCCGGTGCAACGAGGCTGCAAAAGCACTATTTGGTGGCGATATCACTTCGCTTGATGAAAAGATGCTTGGCGAAGTATTCTCAGAAGTCCCTGCGGGAGAATTTCCTAAAGCATCGTTGGGGAGCGAACAAGCCTTGCTGGTGGAGGTGCTCCCTCAAACAGAATTGTGTAAAAGTAAGCGCGAAGCGCGTGAATTTTTAAAGAATGGCTCAGTAGCAATTAACGGCGAAAAGATTTCCGGCGATGATGCTGTCAACCGTGTTCTACAGACAGAGGATTTGCTTCATGGAAATACTATCTTGCTTCGCCGAGGCAAGAAGGCATGGTTTGCAAGTCGCTGGTTGTAACTGGTTCTTGCATACGTATACAATTGAAGTGCTATTTTGAAGCGTTGTTTTTGCTCATAACTGGTCGTAGAATGTTCTAAAGGCTTACCCCTAGAAATTTGCGCTAACTGGACTGAGAGCAAAGTTGCGTTACGGGGTTGGAGCAACAACAGGCGTGATAGCAAGAGCAAGATCAAGTACAGAGATGTCCTCAACAGTTGCTTGCACTTGCACACCAGTGCCGTCTTCGAGCATCGCCACAAAC
>JABJDN010000001.1 GCA_018665385.1 Phycisphaerae bacterium
AGCTACGGCGCATGTCCGGTATTCGTCGGTTGCTCTGTCGCCAGGTCGACGTAAACCAGAAGATCCCTCGTTGCCTGCTGAGAATAAAACCACACAGCCCGCTGCTTCAAGAGCGTCAAGATAGGTCCAAAATGTTTCGTCGCAGTTCGGATACCCGTGGCCTGAGGTTAAGCCCCAAGAGTTTGAGCAAACTCGTGGCATGTCCCACGCAGTTGCGGGGTTGCCGTCTGGATCGATGAACCACTCAAATGTTTCAATTGAATCTGCGACTGTTTCACTGATCGACCCCCGGTCAATCCCTGCCGAAGTAATCCAGTGTGCGTCTGGTGCAACGCCAATGCCAAGTCCTGGCGAGCCACCACAAACACTGCCCATTGTGTGCGAGCCGTGGCTTCCTCCGTCAAACGGAAAATTATGGTTGTTGGTATACGGGTCAAGAAAAGCCCACTCGGGGTGGCCTGCGTATTCAGGTCGAAGACCTGCCCAGCGTGATGCGAGCGCTGCGTGATTCCCGTCTACACCAGTATCAAGTGTTGCGACGAGGACGCCTTCGCCCGTGTACCCCATGTCCCAAGCTTCAGTCGCGCGGATTGCAGTAATACCTGGTTCTACACCTCCGCGGTTGTCTGATTGCTCGGCTGGTCCCATATGTACTGGTGTGACTAATTCAATTGAATAATTTAAATAAATGTGAAGTACATCGCTTCGGTTTGCGAGTTGATGGATGATATCGGGGCGTGCATCAACACGAATTACATTTGAAATCCAAAACGGTGTAATCTTCGTTACTCCTTGTTGGCTCTTCAGTGAAGCAAGAATTGAACCCTGCGTGCTCAGTGCTGTTGCTTGTAAAGTTTCTACGACAAGCTGATGCCTGTCTACAAATCGCATATTGGCTTGCGAAATAGAATCGGAGAGAGATTTGACATCCACGTGATCTACTAAATAAACAAGTGTCGAGACTGTTCCCTTTGGTCCAACTTCTTCCATGCGTTGTATAAGATTATTGTCTATGGTAGTTTCGCCATGGATATTGGTGCAAAGCGTAAGGGCCGCACATATTGATAGTAGTAGATGTAATTTCACGATTTTCTCTCCTTCTGTGGACTAATAATGCCAACTATGATTCTAAAAATATAAATTAGTTGATTTTAACTAAGTTGTTGATTCTCAAATATACATATAAACGAATCGGATGCCTAACGTTATTCTTAGTATAGAGTTATTAATATAGAACAAAAAGTATTAAAGTGATTTAAATGCACTAAATCAGCCCATTAATATGGGTCGCTGCTAGTTTATCTGACCTTACGGGCAGGCACCCCAGTTGCTAATTAGAACAAGAAGATCCCCTACAGCAACTACATCATCATCATCTAAATCGGCGTTGCATGGATTCACCTTATCGCATGGCCCCCATGCTTCAATAATTGCTAAAAGGTCACCCACCCCTACTTCTAAATCTTCATTCAAATCTCCAATGCATGTGTTCATTGGAGTTTCGTATTCAATGATTGCAGAACGCCGTATATTCTCATTGTACGTGTCATCAAATGTGTTTCTTGGGCTTCCATCGACATCACTTAGTTCAGGCATAAACTCATAGCCAAAGGCGATGTCGCCAATGAGCGTATCCATATCAATAGCGCCATTGCGTGCAGCAAAACCAAAGTTCCAATTCGAAGTGTCTACTCCATCAAAATGGGATGCTCCTTGATCTTGCCAAATGACCTGCGGATTATTTGAAGGGAAAGCAATTGAAATGGATACGCCATTTTCTTTTGTCCAATGGACATACATAGTTGCCATGTTTGCTGGGTCTATCGCTTGCTGATAATCACTGTACGTTACAGAAGAGAAATCTACACCTGCAAATGCAAACTCTTGAGAGCCCCATTTACCAGCAATGCCATTCACGCCTTGCGCAGGATATGTTCTTGAGCAAACAGCAAGCCCAGCTTGATCTTCTGTAAAAGCACTGACGCCCCATTCACCGCCGGAAGTTCGTCCGCCAGATGTATCTGATAGATCACCCCAAAGAAACGAGAACCCGTCGCCAGGCCCGCCATCTTGATTCTTGAAACTAAATCGAAATGATACATTGATGCCAATGACATTTTCAGGGATCGATTCAGAAATCCATGTGCCCCATGTTGATGGGAAACTATCCGCGACTAGCTTAATTCTTGGATAGCCAAAATCATTCACAAGTTGTGCTGTGCCAAATAACTCTCCGCTTGCCGTTGGAGCATGCACGTTATTGAAAAATCTACTTGAACCAAACATGGCACCATAGTTTCCAGTTTCATTTGGTTCGCCTGGTGCCCAGCCGTTCCAGTTTAATATTGATCCAGAAAGCCATTGCCATTCATCTAGAGTTTTGTAGAGACCAATCCATGGTCCATTATTAAGATAGGTCATACTCCATAATGAAGTAAAGG
>JABJDN010000094.1 GCA_018665385.1 Phycisphaerae bacterium
CAATACATGACTAATCGTCTTCCCATAGAAGCAATATACGCATTGGGTATGACACCTGAGGCTCCAAGGTCAACCATCGCTTCTACGAGCGCTGGTTTTTTGCCTTCTCGTAACTGTAATACAGCTTGCTCAAGAAGTTGGCAGTACATTTCATACCCTACTGCAGCGATATGCCCTGATTGTTCTTCGCCAAGTAGGTTGCCCGCTCCGCGTATTTCAAGGTCCCTAAGTGCAATCTGGAACCCCGCTCCAAGCATTGAGAATTGTTCAATGGCATGCAATCGCTTTCTTGCAGTCGTATTTACAAACCTATCTCGGGGCAATAATAACGTGCAATATGCTCGATGTTTATATCTGCCCACTCGCCCTCTTAGTTGGTGTAAACCAGAAAGGCCAAAACGATCCGCATCGTCAATGAACATTGTGTTTGCGCTTGGAATGTCGATACCCGATTCAATAATAGTAGTGGAAACAAGAACATCTGCTTCGCCTTGCACGAAGGCCAACATAACTTTCTCTAACTGCCTTGGCGGCATTTGCCCATGGCCGACTATGACGCGTGCTTCTGGCACAAGAT
Source organism: Phycisphaerae bacterium (assembly GCA_018665385.1). GTDB lineage: Bacteria > Planctomycetota > Phycisphaerae > Phycisphaerales > SM1A02. The sequence continues at coordinate 578 of JABJDN010000094.1, forward strand.
CGCGTATTTGTTCCGCGACGTCTTCAATATCGTGCACTCGGTTGTGTACATAAAAGACCTGCCCCTCGCGTGCTAATTCTCGTTGAATCCCTTCCCTAACGAGTTTTTTATCCCAACTTTTAATTTCAGTAACAACTGCCCTTCTGTCTACTGGGGCTGTCTGCAAGGAACTGATGTCACGTATGCCAAGCAATGCCATGTGCAACGTTCGCGGGATAGGTGTGGCTGTAAGTGTAAGGACATCTGCCTCAGTCCTTAAAGAAAGCAATCGCTGTTTGTGCTCAACACCAAATCGTTGCTCTTCGTCAATGACTACAAGACCAAGACGCTTGAATGCGACATCTTTACTCAAAATCCGATGCGTGCCAATCAAGATATCTACTTGACCTGTTACTACGCGCTCTAATATTTCTTTTTGTTCAGCGGGCGTATGAAAACGAGTCATTGATTCAACTGCAAAAGGGTAATCCGCAAGTCGTTTTCGAATAGTCCGCTCATGTTGCACAGCGAGCACCGTCGTTGGAACAAGAATTGCAACTTGCCTTCCAGATTCAGCCGCCTTGAAAGCCCCACGGATTGCAACCTCAGTTTTTCCAAAGCCAACATCACCACATAACAAGCGGTCCATTGGTCTAGGCGATTGCATATCTGATTTCATTGCCTCAATTGATGTTATCTGATCTTCGGTTTCTTCCCATGGGAAACTTGCCTCGAACTCTCTCATCCAATCGGTATCTTCTGGAAAAGCAATTCCTGGTGCAGATTCTCGAACAGCCTGCACGCGAATCATTTCATGTGCCAAATCTATGACAGCACCTTCAGCCTTCACTTTTTGATTGGACCATTTTGTTCCACCTAATGCAGATAGTTCAGGCTTTCCTTTGAAAGCACCAACATACCGTTGCACCAAATGAGCGTGCGTTGCAGGCACATGCAATAACCTATCTGAAGCAAAACGAAGCGTTAAAAATTCAACTTCCGCCTGCCCTTCGATATGCTTCAATCCTAAGTACTGCGCTATGCCATGGTCTCGATGCACAACAATGCCATCAACATCGAAGTGTGAAATAGCCTCTCGCATTGTTTTCTTTTTAGTACGAATCCCTCGCCGCAATTCATATCGATGAAAGACTTCGTGACTTGGCACAATGGCTGTTTTGTCTCCGATCATGAAGCCCCGATGGATGAATCGATGCTCAACCGTCAAACGATTCGCGCTTTCTAATTCTTGGCCTACATGCATCAATTCCGTCATTCGTTGCACCTCGCCCACGGTTCTGCAAGCAAGTAAAACGTCACGTGTTTGCGCGAGCGCCGCAAGTTCTGCAAGCGCTTCAGATGCAACTGTCGAGAATACTTGCAACGAAGATATAGGTAATTGAATATCAACACCATCTGATGGTGGTCCAAAACAACTCACCACTGCATTCAGTCTTCTCACCATAGTCGATTGCAAATCATCAAAATGCACTAGTTGCCCAGAGTCAATGACACGGTCAAAATAACTTTTCGATTGTTGAGAAATTTCGCGTACATCTTCAAGTAGTACACACCATGAGTTAGGAATATGTTCTATCAAATGAGATTCGCACTCAATAACAGTTGCGGAAGTCAAAATGACTTCGTCTATAACACAATCGGAGCCCAATGAAACCGGATCGACATCATGCATAGTTTCGACTGTGTCGCCAAAAAAATCAAGGCGAACGAATTCTCCCGCTGCTGTTGCAATATCTAAAATGCCACCACGCAAAGAAAATTGTGCAGATTCGTCAAGCGTCTCAACTCGTTCGTAACTCGCATCTACAAGCCAATGTTGCAACGTTTGTAACGAGCACTCATCGCCAACACGAATACGCTTGACAACACTCTGCACTTGTTCAATAGATGGCGTTTTCTGCATCAACGCAGGCACACTCGCGACTAGTACCTCGGGCATTTCTTTACGATGCAAATTATCCAACAATGCATAGCGTTGAGCAACGATGTCTTTTGATACTTCAGATTCAAGAGCAGGGAAAGAAGCAACACTTACGCCTAGTTCTTGTAGCATAGCTACAGTTTCATCAGCGTCGTCAATATGCGCTGCTACAAATAACACTCCCCTATTTTGAGATAACGAAGCCGAAGCGAGTGATGCAAATGAACCATGTACTGGTCCAACAGAAACGCACCCCTCAACATCAAGCAATTGAACGGCTTCTTGCAACGAGGTATCAACCATCGGAAGCATTACTCTTCAGCGCCACTTTTGGTCAAGTGCCATAACGAATCAACAGTCTTTTGCCCTATTCCGTTCATTCGAGTTAAATCTTGCGGGCTCGTAATACGATATTCTTTTCTAAAAACAAGTATTTGTTGCGCCCTCTTTGGGCCGACTCCTGGCAAGAGCTCAAGTATATACGCAGGGTCATTTTGCAAATCTACTTTGTACGTTGAAAAATTTTCGACACCGATAGTCGGCTGAATGCTCTGGAAAATAAGGAACACATTGTATAGCAGCAATAGAATCATAATAGGAGTTGCACCTGTTAACCCTACTCGTTTTGACTGGCTTCGCCACGGGCCGGAAGGACGAGTGGGCCGAGAGGTTTCCGCAAAAGTTTTTGCATCGCGAGTACCCTTTTTAACACAGGTCTCGGTTTCCCCTTGATCGAGATATACCCTCCTGTAGGGAGCTTCATCGTTTTGTAATCGTACAAGTCTGTCCATATCACTGCATCTACAAATGGTTTACTAAGTGCGATCCAAAGAATTTGTTTTGCCCATTGATCTTGCCTACGCTCGTCCCAGGGTTCTCGCCACCAGCCGTTTGCTTCGGCTATTGTCTTCGATGGCGCGCCCAAGGAAGAAATTATGACCGGAAAATCTACATGTAGAAATTCGTCTAGTTTTGCGCTGAGTAACATTAAATCGCGAGTTGCTTTGCCTCCGGAGCCTCCCACAAGAATCTGCAACCCAAGCGCATCAAGAGAAACGCCCTCTTGCGCTAAACGCGACAAGAACACTTTGGCATTGCATGATTCGGCGGTATTTGCAACAAATTCCGAAAATGGCTCAGATAACTCAACCATTACACGCGCTTGTTTTCTCGTTTGCTTAACGAGCAGTCGCGCCGTCCGAATAAGGTCGACCATGTTCGCTAGAGAAAGTCGCACATGTCGATTTAAATTGATACCCGAAACAACATTCCAAAATGAGACTGCGACACCGTACCGCTGTATAACTCGCTCAAGATGGTCGTAACATGCATCTCTGAAAAGAGAATAGTCATGTTCTTTCTCTTTTACCCAAGGCGGGATACCATCAACGGCAGCAAAGTCTATAAGCGGACCTGCGATAATATTTTTTTTGTTATCTCTCGCCCACTTCACCCATCGATCTATTGCACCCCACGAAAATTTCCCTTCTTCAGGTTCAATATCCGTCCATTTCATTTGAATGGTCACGATATCTGCATTTGCATTAATCAGTTTACGAAGCGGTTCGTCGAAGCGACTTGAACCGATTGCCACTCCAATAGTAGAAGAAGATGCTGGCTTGTGCGCATATCGCCGATGAAGAAGAATTTGAGCATGCGCCATGGTTAATCGTTCCGAAGCGATGATCGAAAGTTCAAGTGCTTTTCTTGCTAGTTCAGCTTGTTTCGCCTCATCTGTGCAGACGAGCGCTTTCGTAAAGATGAGACGCGATTCTTCCCAAGTTTGCACTGCTGGATTTTCATCCGACAATCCGAAGAGGCTCCAGTTTTCGCATTGGTCTAAGAACAACTTTATACGATGCCTTGCAAGTTCCAACGAAAGCACGTACGGCTCTTCTCGCTCTGGCAGAATCGACGTTTGAAGCATAAGACGTCCTGCTTCACCTGCATCGTACAAGAGAGAAAGTGCAAAATTTGAATGCCCTTGGGCAGTTGCTGTAACTACCCCGTTCCCATCAATGGCCACAGAGCCATGGATAACTTGGTTATCACGAGTAAGCAAATGGGCGTTCACCAATTCGGTTGAGTAGGGATTAGATGAGCAAGTAGTAAAACGAATCATTTCAGTGTTCGTACATTGTAGTTTCCACATCGAAGAGGTGTTGCTAGGTACAATTCCCGCATGAATTCAACAGAACAATCAGTGTACGAAACCCACTTACCATTTGAAGGCCGCAAGCAAGGAAAAGTACGTGATATTTACCAAATCCCTGCTTCTGGAGATGAGCCTGGAATGGTCTTGATCATTGCAAGCGATCGAATCAGCGCATTCGACGTGGTTATGCCAACTCCAGTAACTGGAAAAGGCCGTGAGTTAACCCGTATCAGTTGCAAATGGTTTGACTTCATCCGCGAATTGGGCATAGTGAATGATCACCTGATTGCTACTACTCCTGAAGAAGTTCCAAACTTAGACGAATCACTCTATTCGCAATGCGAAGGACGAATGATGCTCGGCAAAGCTTGCAAAGTTATACCGATTGAGTTCGTCGTTCGAGGATACCTCGCAGGCAGTGGCTGGAAGGAGTACCAGCAAAGCGGTACTGTTTGTGGCATTCGACTCCCAGAAGGATTACAACTAAGCAGCAAACTACCTGAGCCTATTTTTACTCCTGCAACAAAAGCAGAAGAAGGCCATGATGAAAATATTGACTTTGACACAGCGTGCGAAGTCGCAGGTCGCGAAGTCTTGGAACGATTGCGCAGCATCTCGTTAGAAATTTATACGAAGGCTGCGGAGTATGCTTCTGAACGTGGCATTATTCTGGCTGATACTAAATTCGAATTTGGATATGCCCTTGATTCCAACGGAAATGCGACGGATGAAATCCTCTTGATTGACGAGGTGCTAACACCTGACAGTTCAAGATTTTGGCCAGCAGACGAATACGAAGTCGGACGAGAGCAAGATAGTTTTGATAAGCAATACGTTCGAAATTGGCTGGAAAATATAGTCAGCTCTGGAGAGTGGGATAAAACTCCTCCGGGACCTGCGCTGCCTGAAGAAATTGTTGTTGGCACTGTTGAACGATACCGCGAAGCTGCTGCTCGCCTGTTCACCTAATTTCGCCAGTAAACCCCGCCCGGCTCATGAAGTATATTTCAGACGTGCGTGATTATTCTGCAGCCTGCACTGTGTTACGAAGCATCATTGCCACTGTCATTGGACCAACTCCACCTGGAACGGGAGATACAAACCCTGCAATACCCTGCACACCTTCAAAATCGACGTCCCCGACGGTTCGTTTTTTGCCGTCTTTGCCTTTGACTCTGTTTATGCCGACGTCAATCACAACAGCACCATGTTTTACAAATTCTGCGGTAATAAGATTTGGCACACCAGCTGCAGTAACCAAAATATCTGCTTCTCGTGTGAGGAGTTCTTGATTCTTTGTATGCGCATTTGTTGAAGTAACGGTTGCTTCAGCTTGCATAAGCAATACTGCCACAGGCTTTCCAACAATAGTACTTGCTCCAACGCATACAGCTCGAGCGCCTTGAAGTTCTATCCCTGTCGATTCAATCATTTCCATGACAGCCAGAGCTGTACAAGGTACAAGGCTACGTTTACCAAAGACAATATTTCCGATATTCGCGGGGTTCACGCCTTCAACATCTTTATCAGAAGAAATACGCGCCTGGATCTCGTATGCATCAACGCCATCTGGGAGTGGCATATGCACCATAATGGCTGTCACTACTTTACTTTCGTTGAGCATATCAACAGTGGCAATAATGTCGCTTTCACTTGAAGTATCGGGCAACTCATGAAGCACGTACTCAATACCAACTGCACCGCATGCCTTCGCCTGATTATTGGCATACATCCGAGCCCCTTGGTCCCCCCCAACAAGTACAGCGTCAAGACGGACATTTTTTCCCTGACGTTGCAATGCCGTTACTCGACGCGTCAAATCATCCTTCACTTTGCCCGCAAGGGCGCGACCATCAATTATCGTTGCATCTGCCATGTAAGTAGCAGGATACCAATGTTACAATACCAATATGACATCAGAACATCACTTCTTAGCAATTACTGTCGGGAATTCCCGAACCCGTCTCGCAACATTCGATGGCAAAGAGTTTCACAATCAAACTCCCCTAGCGACATGTGACTCTAGCGAAATAGTAGAACTAGCCATTCAGCTCTGGAAATCACTCGAAGGCGAGAGCCCTCAAATTGTGATGGCTGCATCAAACGACTCTGCCGGGAAAGAAATTGCTGCTGCATTAGCAGACCAGACTTCACGTCAAATCTGGCAAATCGGAACCGACATCCCTGTAGCAGTTGGACTTCACTTAGATCCTGAAACGATCACTGGCACCGATAGGCTACTGAACGCCGCAGCCGCTTGGGATACTGAAAAACTGGCAACTATTATTGTTGACGCGGGAACCTGTGTCACTGTAGATTTCATTGATGGAGAAGGAACTTTTCACGGTGGTGCAATTGCCCCTGGTGCACAAATGCAACTCGCTGCGATGCATTCAGGCACATCAGCCTTGCCTGAAGTTGATTTCTCTGCTCCACTTAAAGAAGCCTTTGGAAAAAATACTGCGCAAGCAATGCTTCAAGGTGTGTATCACGGCATTCGAGGTATGGTTCGTCAACTTAGCGAACAGTATGCCTCGCGTTATGGCGCATACCCACGAGTCATCGCAACCGGCGGTGATGCTTTATTGTTATTTGAAGACGACGATTTAATTGAACAAATCATTCCAGATTTACAACTTCAAGGAGTCGCCATCTCAGTAAACCATGCGATGTCGATGGAAGAAGATGGATAATTCAACTTGGACTCTGCTCACTGCTCCAAAAATGGGCGCAATCGCAATTATTCAGATTACTGGGGATGTTACAACCTGCTTGCAGCAATTAACGGGTAGAACGTCATGGACAAATTCCTCACTGCAACTTGTGCAAATTCCTGATATTGACGAGGTAATTGCAGTAAAAATTTCAGATGACCTTGCCCATATTATGCCCCATGGCAGTATTCACATACTAAATAAAATTGCGACTACATTGGAGACATTAGGCATCAAAAAAGTGAATGCCCCACGGTTTCCAGAAGCCGAAAATGCAATCGAGCGAGCAATGTTGCATGCACTCTCTATTGCCAAAAGCCCACTCGCGGTCGAATTGCTTTTACAACAACCCGCGCTGCTACGCAATGCATCGCCGACTGATGCAGACCTTGCCCGCAGTGCAGTATTAAATCATCTTATTCACCCGCCCAAAGTAGTGCTTCTTGGTGAACCAAATACAGGCAAGAGTACGCTTATGAATGCTCTGACAAAACAAGATACTTCGATCGTCCATGAACTGCCAGGGGCGACCCGAGACGCAGTCGGCGCGCGTATTAACTGCGGCGGTCTTGTCATTGATATGTACGACCTTCCTGGCGTTCGAGAATCGCAAGATCATATTGAACAAAAAGCCATTCAACTTTCAAAAACATTGATAGCCGAAAGCGTACTGACAGTGCTCATCGCTGATGCTGAACATGATTGGCTTCAAGTTTCAACGCCGCATATTACAGTTGCTACAAAATCAGATATAAAAACAAGGGCTGATTGCAATATTCAAGTAAGTGCGCACACTGGTATTGGCATGGAAGAGCTCACTCTTGCTCTGCGTGACGAGATTGTCCCACAAAAGTGCTTGACCCACGATGGACCTTGGTTCTTTTCTGGCTACAGCCCTACTGAAGAGTAGCCACAATCGACATACAACACTTGTCCAGTAACGCCCGATGACATATCGCTCAGCAACCAAGTTGCAGAATTGCCCACATCATCGCCTGTCACATTTCGCTTTAATGGCGCCTTCTCTTCAACCCAATCGAGAATTGAACTGAATCCGCCAACCGCCATCGAAGAAAGTGTTTTTAAAGGACCGCCGCTTATTGAATTCACGCGAATGTTTTGTTCACCTAATTCCATAGCAAGGTAGCGAGTTGCTGATTCCAATGCGCTTTTGGCAACACCCATAACGTTGTACCCTGGCACTGCTCTTACTGCGCCTAAGTAACTCATAGAAATTATAGAACCACCGTTTTTCATCAGAGGTGCAGCACGGTGCGCCATTGCCATTAATGTGTACGCACTAATATCGAGCGCTTGCGTAAATACTTCTCTTGGCGTTGCAGCGAATTTTCCTTCTTTGAGCCAATCTTTGTCTGCAAATGCAATCGAGTGCACTAGAAAATCAATCTCTCCAAGCTCGCCAAAGACACGATCTAAATCATCGTCGCTTGCAGCGTCCATAGAAATGAGCGTTGGATTTTCAATCCCAAGTGCTTCAATTGCTAGCCGTGCGCGCCGTTCCATTTTCTCACCTGGCAAGTGTGTAAAGACACACTCTGCGCCGGCTTTATGGAGCGACTGAGCTATGTACCACGCGTAACTTCGTTCATTGGCAATACCAACAACGAGACCTTTTTTACCTTGCATAATCGTCATGGCGGGCATGATACCGTCCATTGGTCATGAGTGGTATACTTCCCTTCTCAACCGAGCGCGTGTAGCTCAATTGGATAGAGCATCGGCCTTCGAAGCCG
>JABJDN010000127.1 GCA_018665385.1 Phycisphaerae bacterium
CATGACGATTAAAGAAGACCTGAAGGATGTTTCACACACTGATTGGGATAAAGAGCAGATGCGAAGGTACATTAAACCAACGCATCGATTAATGGTAGAAGTGTATTAATTAAAAGGAATATATAAATGAAGTATTTAATTGTAATTAGTGCAGCAGCTGTTTCAGCTGTCCTCGCAGTTCTCATTGCTAAATCACTAGGTGCAGAGTCTGGTGGCGTTATAGGTGGTGCTGTTGGCGGTGCAGTAGCAGGAGTAGTTGCGATGCAAATGAGCAAGAAAAAGTAGGAGAGCTCAATTGGCTACATGCAACGATAAAAAAATCTTCTGGATAATGGGTATTGTGGCTTTTTGTTTGATTGTTACAGTTATCACTCTTGTAGTCTCGACGAACTATTCTGCACTTTCTTCTTGGAAATTCTTATTGCCAATTTCAGTTATGCTCGCATGCTCGCTCATAAGCGTCGCATTGATTATGGTTGCGCTGAAATGCGGCGGTAAAAAAGAACTAACAGAAGACGGTTAAGGAATTTTCCGCTCGGCTTCTCTGCCAATCACATCCATCTTATGTTTTGCAATTTGTCTGTCTGTCCAAATTTTATCTGCAATCCAGAGGGGCTCTACGAGTTGGCTTTGCCAAGATTCGTACAGCGATTCTAAGTGTATAACTTTCTCTGGGTGTACTTCTGCAAGATTTTTGGTTTCGCTTATATCTTCTCGAATGTTAAACAATAGCGGTGGTTGTTCTTCAACAGCAATAAGTTTCCAATCGCCTTCTCGTACTGCGCCTGCTGGACCTCTTCGCCAATACAGCACATCGTGCGGTTCGCTGGTGTCTTTTCCAGAAACGAAGGGCATAAGATTAACACCATCGAGTGAAGTAAGTTCTGCATTTTCGGCACCTGCTTGGACAAGCGCAGTTGCTGCAATATCGAGGGAACTGATTGGTTTATTGAACGTGCCAGGTTGTATATGATTTGTCCAACGAACAACGTATGGAACTCGAATACCGCCTTCCCACTTCGACCCTTTCATTCCACGCAGGACGCCATTGTCGGATGCATTTGTAGTTGCGCCGCCGTTGTCATTGAGAAAAAATACAATCGTGTTTTCATCTAGCCCTTGTTCTTTCAATGTGTCCATGATTGAACCTATTGCCATATCAAGGGACAGTGTCATCCCTGCTAATTTTTTACGTTTAGGATGTTCAATCTCAGGAAATTCTTGAAGCAGTTCCTCGGGCGCTTGCATGGGAGTATGCACCGCATTAAACGCAACATATAAAAAGAAGGGGTCGTCAGTGTGTTTCTCGATAAATGTATTTGCTTCTTCGGCCATCCAATCGGTTAGGTATCGATTGTCGTCTTCTGGAACAATTGCTCGGTCGTGCATCAGAGATTGTTGCGTGACTTTTTCTTTGTTTGGTTTAGAAAAATACGTTCTCGAACCTAGAAGAAAGCCGTGGAATTCCTGAAAACCACGTGACATGGGGTGTTGCTCTGGATTTCCGCCAAGATGCCATTTTCCAATAGCGCATGAGGTGTATCCAAGTTTTCCTAACCTATCAGCAATCGTTGTTTCTGAAAGCGGTAGCCCAACATCCTTTCCACGTAAGTTAGTTTCATGACCAAACCTTTGTTGGTATCGACCTGTGAGTAACCCTGCTCGTGAAGGGCTGCAAACAGAAGCGGTTACATACGCTTGGGTGCAAATGACGCCTTCGCTTGCAAGTTGGTCAATTCGTGGCGTTTTAAAATCATTGGTTCCGGTGAATCCGAAATCCATATATCCTGCGTCATCCGCAAAGAGAATGACGATATTTGGTTTTGCGATTGCAGCCGAAGATAAAAAAGACGTAAGAGCGAAAATTATTGCATGTTTCAATATATACATGCGTTGTATAGTACGCATTAACGAATAACAAACAGGAGATTCAAATGATCATATTACAATTAGTTACGCTTCCATTTATCCTTTCAATGGCGCTCTTCTCAGCTGAACCTGAAGCAGAGACAACTGCAAGTGCTGCGTTCGAGGTAGACTCGACCCATTCAACATCTATTTTCAGAACGCAACATATGGGTGCAGGTATGTTTTACGGAAGATTTAATGATATAGCAGGCACTATTCAGTTTGTAGAGGACATGCCCGCGTTTGATATAACTATAGATATTGCGAGTGTTGACACTAATAACTCGCGATTAGACTCGCATTTGAAGAGCCCAGACTTTTTTAACGTTGTTGAATTCCCCGTGATGACATTTGTGAGCACTTCATCTAAAAAAATTGGTGATGAAAAGTACGAAGTCGTTGGCGAGTTCTCAATGCACGGTGTTTCAAAAACAATCACAGTATTGATGGCTAAAACCGGTCAAATGAAAAACAGCCGGGGTGAAAAAGTTGGTTTTGAAACTGAATTTTCGATTAAGCGAACAGATTACGATATGCCGTTCGGTATTGAAAGTGGCTCATTAGCGGATGAAACAAAAATCATAGTTGCTTTAGAAGCCGGTAGGTAATGAATCCTGTAGAGGTGCTTCAATTTGTCGGCATTCCACTTGGGATAGGTTCGGCAATTGTCATTCTGAGTTGGTGGCTGTTGCCATTAAAACGGTTTCAGCCATTAGGCGTGATTGTTGCAGTTGGTATTTCAAGTGTTGTCGCTTTTATTTTGCAAGAAGGAGTGCCAACGCTTCCACCTACGCAGCGTTGGCATTGGCTTGTGTTTACAGTAACTGCTGTGTCATTGCTTGCTTGCATCTATCCTTGCTTTAAAAAATGGGACAACTTAATAGTCCTTCAAGCATTAATTGCTGGGTTAGTTGCTGGATTAATACTGCAGTTCCCATCCCAACAGGAGTGGTATATGCGTTGCTTGGTGTTTGTCATGGTGTTGTTCGCTGGCACAGGATTACGAAGGGTAACGATCCCCGCGTGGCATATGTATCTTGTTTCATGGGCTGTTCTTGCAGGGCTTTCAATTTTAGCGTTGCAATCTAGCTTTGCGAAACTCGCTTTTTATGCAGGGGCGATGTCAGCAGTTGCAGCAAGCATGTGCGTTTTGCAACTTCTTAGACCGCGAGAAACAAAGAGCGTACAAATAATTTATGGCACTGCCATAGTTGGTTGTACACTTTGCGGTTTTGCATACGACCAGGGTGATACAGCGCAACGGAGTGCATGGTTCTTGCCGATGGCGAGTATTCCACTTTCGGCTATTTGTTATGTTGCGTTTGCAAACAAGAAATACCGAGCCGTTGTTTCACTGGCGGTTGTCAATGTTTGTATTGTTGCCGCAATTACTTGGTCAATTTTTGCAACGCCAGCAACTGATGAAATGTGGCCGTAGCGCGTTACTTCTTCAGTAATTTGTACAAAGTAACATCTACGATGAACGGGCCCAATGGAAGTACGGAACCGATAAGTCCCCAGATAAACGTCTTGGTCGTCAGTGGTATCTTGTATTTGCCAATGACTAGAAGCAAGACAAGGCCTAAAAACAAAAATCCATGGATTGGGCCTGCGATTTGAACTCCAAGGGGCTGGTCGTACATATACTTCATTGGCATGGCAACGAAGAATAAAAAGAGTGTCGATAAGCCTTCGATGATTCCAAACCAGATAAGTACGAGCAATAGTGTGCGGTTAATTTTCATAAGAGGTATATTGTAGCAATGGAATTGCGAAGAAAATCATTTTTTGTTCCAGTTTTGCTGATCATAAAAGAAATGCACACTGGATAGCTGATAGTAATTGCTCGTAATATAAAAGGATCAAATTTATGGCAGAAATTCATGTACCAGAAGAACCTCAATCTAATTCTGGAAATGATGAGGCGAATGCTAGCGTCGCTTCTCTTGCGCACTGGTCATTTTTAATTGGATCCGTTGTTCCGTTTGCCAGCTTGATTATTCCTTTAGTTCTTATAAATACAGTAGGCAAGGAAGATGACTTCGTAAAACAGAATGCAAAAGAAGCATAGAATCTTTTGTTGTTTGCAGTGATTGTTGGAATCATTTCTATTCCACTATGTTTTGTAATTATTGGTTTCTTTATACTTATTGCATTGAGTTTATTCGTATTTATTTTTTCAATAATTGCAGCAATTCAAACAATGAGCGCGAAACAGGGCGATGCTCCGTACAAATACCCCATCATTTTCCGATTGATTTCATAAGCATTTAAAAGTTGATGGAATTGTCTTGCAATAGCACCGATTCGATGCTACTTTGATTTAATGAAGTGCACGGCCCTATTTATCCTAACCGCCCTAGCTATGTCTACAACTGTAACAGCGTCTACAACTGTAACAGCAGGTTATACGCTAGAAGATTTTATACTTTGGGATTACCGAGATGATGCTCCAAAGAAAGGATCTCCTCCGAATCAAACTGGATTAACCCTTCCGGACTATCACGACAAGTTGTTGCAATATTGTCAAACAAACGCTCCGCCTCGATTAGTTCTTTATGTTACAGATCCTTGCAATTATGATAACGGTACGCAGGGGTGGTTAAAATTTTATGATCCCACCGCAGACTTAACAGATATTGATGGCAAAAGAACTTTTGTCGGGTTTCTCAAAGAAATCTACCAACACGTAAGTGATGTTGAGCTATTGATTGATTCTACTTCATTTACTACTGATACAACCCACCAGCAGAATCCTGCAAACGGGTGTTGGGGTGGTTTGCCCTCTGGCACTTCTATAACTACGCCGTTGTTGCCCTCAGTTTTTGCGCGCCTTCCCAATACAATGGGCTGGCTTAAAGAATTAATGTCAAACGTACATCTACAAGGGGCGAACCCTGTCACTGCTCTTGCGCTTGATCCTGAAGGTGCCGGTGGCACTCCAGAGTATGTCAACATTCTGCTGTGGCTCGATAAATATAAAGCAAGCCAATACGCAAGCCCTGCGGTAGCGAGCCTTGAAATTTCTATGACCTTTGGAGTTGAAGCACATACAGCTGTAAAAGCGTGTGTTGCAGAATTACCTGCGGGTCCTACATCCCCTTCACTTTGGCCACTAACTCTATGGCATACTACTCAGACAAGCCCATCCGTTTCAGCTTATTACAATCTGCTTAACAACACTCTAACTCCGGGCTATTTGCATTGGCGTCCAACTTCTACAGAGCCACTTTTACAACGAGCCTACTTGCAGGTTTACTCGGCATGTCCTACATCTTGTATCCTGCCAGACGGGACGTGTGAATATTTCTCATTAACAAAATGCAATGATCTTAACGGCACCCTGTCGTATTCTCGTTGCGCCGGAGCATCATCAGGCGAATTTTGGAGATTTGCAACAGATAGCAATAATAATGATTGTGATTGTTACAAAACATCCTACACAGTAAAGCCTCCACAAACTATTGCTAATAATCTAGTAGATGTTATGAACCGAGTCCCCGCAGCATGTGGCATAGGCAAGATAGCAGCAACTATAGTTACTGCTGTGAAGACTCCTCAGATGCAACTTCATGGAATCGATTCTATTTTGCCGTTCATGGATGGGTACACAAGGTTGCATTTAGTTACCACATCAACTCCGCCTACTTACATTCCAATGAGTGGAAATTGGACGTATGAAAGTGATTCGCCTCCAGTTACTGAAAATGCAGTAGTACAAGGTGACAACAGCAACGATTCTGGTGGAAACCATTATGACTATATGTATACTGAAATTTCAATGGATTTTACTATACCTGAGATGACTACTACCTCCCCTGACAGAATCATTTTGATGTTCAGTGCAGAGAAAGATGATATTGGGTTGCTTCCATTCTTTGGCCATGGAACTATGCAGCAGTATTTAGATTTTATAGAAGCATTTTATAATTTGGCTGGAGGGACCAACCCTTCACACCCCGTATACAAAGGGCCGCAAGGTGCTCCTTTGGGTGTTAGATCAGATCGTTTTGCTATTTATGACCTAAAACAAATATGTTCGAACTGGAACATTGGGGCCTGTGGGACAATACTCTGTACTGGAGATGGCACACAAGATGGAGAAGTGAACTCTGCAGACGTGTTGCATGCAATTAATTACTGGGGCACAAATGATACGAATGCTGATCACGACGAAAATGGTACTGTGGATATAAAAGATTTACTTCTTGTCATCCACAATTGGGGTCTTTGCGGATAAGATTTCAGTAACAGGAGGGTTTGCAATGCAACCACATCGAGGAACAATGATTTTAGTGTTTGGTATTTTGGGCTTAGTAGTTTGCTTCCCATTTGGAATTGTTGCATGGGTGATGGGCAGTACTGACATGAAAGCCATGGACGCTGGCACTATGGATCCTGAAGGCAGGAGCACTACGCAAGCAGGAAAGATTATTGGCATGATTGCTACTATATTGTATATGCTTGGATTGCTATTTGGAATTCTTATGTTTGCAGTCGCATTAATTTTACCTGCAATTGCGAATTAATCTTTCAGCATAGTTTTTGAGAATAACTTTTGACCATCGGCGTTTGTTATTGTCATGGTAAGCGTTGTCTGTTCGTCGCTTGCGATTGCTTCAAGTAACAAAAATGAGTTTATCTCACCAACACTAAACAAATCGCCACTGTGCTTTGCATTTGCTGCTTCGATAAGTCTTTCATGTATTGGGCTGGTGATGAATTCAACTAGGTCGTAACCAATTTTTGACTCTGTGTCGTGTTCTATAACTCGTGACCAATGAATGTCACCACTGACTAGGGTCACTCCTTCAATGTTGTTTCTTTTAATGATGCTCAAGAGTCGAAAATATTCAGTTGGGTAATCACCCCAATGATCTGTTTTGCCAATTCGAGTCGCTCCGTTGAAAATCATCCCACATGCAAGAATTTTAAATGGTGCTGTTGACTGTTTGAGCGATGCCTCAAGCCAAGCCCATTGTTGTTTTCCTAGAAGGGTTGGTATTTTGTTATCACTTACTTCAGTTCGTGCGAACCATCGAGCATCGAGTAAAAAAACTTCTACTGGCCCAATACTGAACTTCGTATAAATGCCCTGGTTATTTTCCCCAACACTTGGGTTTGGTCTGTATTCACTAAATGCTTGCCGGCTGTTCTCTTTTCCGGCTAGATTGCCATCTGTATCGTTGCGACCAAAGTCATGGTCGTCCCAAGTCGCATATAGAGGCGTGTGAGATACGAGTTTTGCAAAAGTAGGAACGGCGCTGAATTCTTGGTAACGCGTACGTTGTATAGCTAAATCAGTTGTGTCAATATAAGGGGTGTCACCAAGAAGGACGAGCGCGTCGATGTTACTTTCGTCCATGCGATTCCAAACTTTGGAAGAGCCTTCTTTTTCATTTGCGCACGAACCAAATGCGATTCGGGCAGTATTGTCTTTTTCGGGTCGAGTAGTAAACATCCAAGCATCGTTTGCTTCGCCGTTTATGTCGTAGGAATATGTTTTGTTTGGTTCAAGACCTTCGAACTGCACAATTGCTGTCGAATTTGTATGTTGGCTTGATTCGGCTTCGAAGAAGAGATCAGTCCCTGCGATACCGAAACGCAATTCAGCCGGTTCACTTGTCTGGACCCATATTTTTACAGACGTATCCGTTAAGTCTCCAAG
>JABJDN010000086.1 GCA_018665385.1 Phycisphaerae bacterium
CGGCTGGCAATTGCCAGCCGTTTTGCTTGTTTGAACTACTGTTGCGAATGGATTCACTGAAGGTGTAGTACTAGGCGTACTTTAAAAACCATGGACGACGAACTGGTTCGTAAGCCGTTCCTGCCCAATCGTGGAAGTAGGACCATGCCCAGGGAAAAAGGTCATGTCGTTAGGCAATTTCATAAGCACTTCTGAAATTGAGTGCCGAAGATCTTCTACGCTACTTGTTGCAAAATCGTGCCTGCCAATGCTTCCAGCAAACAGGGTATCGCCCACTATTGCTTGGTTGGAATCTATGTGTACAAAACAGATACTGCCTGGGCTATGACCAGGGGCATGAAGCACCTCCCATACGGAGTCTCCAAGCGTTAGTTGCTGGCCAGGTGTTATGTATCCATTTGGTGGAGACGCTGTAATTGGCATTCCTGCTAAACCAGACAAGTTGAGCATAGGGCTCATGTTCCATTCTGATTCTGATTCATGGCAAAGGACTGGAATATTCCCGATCTTGCTGCGTAGCTGATCAAGCCCAGCTATATGGTCAGCATGGCAATGCGTAAGAAGTATCGCATTCGGAACAAGGCCTTCTGCTTGCAAATATGAAATTAACTCCTCCGGTTCGTACCCACAGTCAACTACCCAGCAATCATCGCCAGAAGTCACAACGTGGCAGTTCGTTTGGTAGTGACCAAGTGCAAATGGTGTAATTTTGACGGTCATGTTGATGCTCCTTAGGGTATACAATGGACTTTACGAGCCCAAAGGATACCAATGATTAAAAGAAGCGTACAGCAGGTAGAAGGCACAAAACTCGAAGGCGATGGCATTCAAGGCGTCACCATGAAACTGCTTGTTGGCAGGGAAGACAGCGCACCCACCTTTGCGATGCGTCATTTTGCTGTTGAACCCGACGGATTCACGCCAAACCACCAGCATCCTTGGGAGCACGAAGTGCTTGTTCTTTCAGGCAAGGGCGAATTTGAATGCAACGGCGAGGTATTGCCAATTACTGCTGGGGATGGGCTTTACATACCCTCTAATGATTTGCATCAATTTAGAAATACAAGCGATTCGCCATTAGAGTTCCTTTGCATTGTCCCAGTTGAATCTGATTGCGGCGAAGTGGTCCCTGGAAGTTAATACTACATGCGGAGCCACAATAACTATTTTATAAGTTTAATTTCCATTGCTTTGATTGGAATTATCCTAGGAGCATTACAAGTGGCAGATCCACTGTCGGCTGAACTTTTCTTGGGATCTTTAATATTTCTTGCAGTTGCATTAAATGGTTGGTGTTTGTCTGCCTCGTTGCAGAGCAAGAATACAAATGAACCTTCGGATGACTCTGTAAAACTTGATTCAATTCTTGAAGCTATGCAAATGTCAGAAAATGCGAAACGGATATTGTTTCGCGATCGTGAATTATTGTTGCTTCGAGAAACTGTACAAAACGATATAGCAAAAAGCGATTTCCATGCCGCGCTTGTGTTGTGCGATCAAATGGCCAATGTCTTTGGAGCGGTCGAAGAAGCAGAAGAAATGCGTACCCGCGTTCAAGAGATTATTCATCAGCACCATGAGGATCGCATTCAAGATGAAATGCTACAGTTGGCAGAGTTTATACAAAAGCAACAGTGGGTCGAGGCGTATCAATTTTCAGCGAGAATGCGTAGACTTTATCCAGAATCGCCATTGCTGCACGGCTTGGAACAAAAGATTGCAGATGCTCGAACGCAATACCGACATCAATTAGAAGATTCTTTTTTGCATTCTGCACAGAATGAAGAGGTTGAAACGGCAATGGCGTTGTTACGCGAATTGGATGGCTATTTGACTCCAGAAGAAGCACGCAAGTTTAGAGATACCGCAACGGATGTCATTACAAAGTTTCGAGTTTCATTAGGGGAACGGTTTAAAATGGCAGTGAAGGACCATCGTTGGAAAGAGGTCATTGGTTTTGGTGAAGAGATTACAATTCAATTCCCCAATACCAAAATGGCTGAAGAAGCAGCAGAGATGATTAAAACAATACGTAGTCGAGCAACTGAGGAAGAAACTTGAGCATGAGGAGGAATAGAACTATGAAATTTGTGGCACTTCTAGCAGTAACTGGCGTTTGTATGTCGAGTTGCGTAGTCGATGACTTCAATAACATGGCTGAAGGTTTTTCTCCAATCTCGCCTACGCAAGCTGCGATTATGGCAGTGGACCAATACAACGCGGATGAACGAAGAACAGGAATCACCTTACTAGCGAATTCAACGTTCGGCGGCGCGCCAGAATATGTTTCACTCTACCGCGATTATGTACTTGAAGACAGCGACCCGCTTGTTCGAGCGGCCTCTATCAAAGCACTCGCTAGATTTGGTACATCAGACGATGCGCTGCTTATAGCGCCTTGGTTAGATATCAGAACTGAATCGAGCGCCCAAGTTCGCAGGGCTTCTGCAATAGCATTGCAACGACTGCATAATCCAGCAGTAATTAACACGCTTCTTCTGTCGCTTCGTAACACAGAAGAAGAAGGCCAAGTTCGAGCCTCTGTCGCAACCGCATTAGGGCAGTATCCTGAAAACAGAGTATTTATTGCATTAATTTCCGCGTTGCAAGCGCCTGATTTAGCAATCGACTTGTCTGCAGCGCAATCGTTGCATTCACTCACAGGCCAAGTATTCGGAATTGATTGGGATGCATGGTTTGAGTGGGGCGAGCTTATTGTGCAGGAACGAGGCGATATTTTTGAACATATGGCAAAATACGAATACCCTACGTACCAACACCAAGAAAGATGGTGGGACAAATTAGCATTTTGGGAATACCGCATACATGAGACTCCCGGTTCGCCAAGTGGTATAGAAGGTGGCGGTCCTCGCTCGACGTACGACGAAGAGGAAGACGTCCTTCAGTGATACGCGGACAAGACGAACAAGAGACTAAGAAAAAAACACAGAGCGGAGAAATTCAAAACGGCTCGCTAGCGGGGAAGACAATGTGGGTTGCCATTTGGTTTCTCGCTATTCCAATTCTCATTCAACAAATTTTAGTTGCGACAGTTGGGCTTGCAGACAAAATGTTTGCAGGCGCTCTGCCAGAGGATATTGTGCTTCCAGCGATGGATGCAATTGGCATAGGTTCGTACATTGGTTGGTTTATATCTATTGCTGTCTCTGGTGTTGGCATTGGCGCGCAAGCCCTCATCGCACGGGCGATGGGCAGAGGCGATGTAGAGTTTGGGCAACGCGCAGTAGCCCAATCTTTAATTCTCGCACTCATCTGGGGCATTGTGGTAGCAATTGCACTTTGGATGTTGGCAGATACAATCGGTGATGTTTGTCAACTGTCCGGACAAGCAAAAACATATTTGACGCAGTACATACGAATAGTTGCTATAGGCATGCCCGCTTGTAGCATTATGACCACTGGTGCAATGGCGTTGCATGGGAGTGGCGATACTCTTCGCCCTGCGCTTGTGACAGTTGTTGTAAACATTGTCAATGTTTCAGTCTCTTGGGGTTTAAGTGGCGCTGCTATGCGGTTCGGTGACGAGACCTACACCAACCCATTCGATTATAACCTTCATGTTACTGGTATTGCAATCGGAACTTCAGTCGCCTATCTTGTGGGCGGTATTCTTATCGTTGCAGTGCTACTGAAAGGCTCGAAAGACCTCTCGTTACGGCTACGTAATCTTGTGCCAGACTTCGCATTATTCTGGCGTATCGCAAAACTTGGGGTTCCTAATTTCTTTGAAGGGTTGTCTATGTGGGCGGCTAATTTATTCATCCTGCAATTCATTGGGCAAATTTCGATGCAAATGGCAACGAAGAATGGCAGCGATGTGCCAGTGCAAGGGTTGCAGGGCGCGCATGTTATTGGCGTGCAGTGGGAATCTTTTAGTTTCCTTCCTGGATTTGCAATAGGTATAGCAGCAGGCACATTAGCGGGTCAATATTTAGGCGCAGGAAACGAAAAATATGCAAGAAAAGCTGTCTGGTCTTGCGTGATGCTTGCAGTTATTTTTATGGGTTCAATTGGTATCGTCATGATGTTCGCAGGTGATTCGCTCACTTCTTTTATAACGCAAGAGCCGATGCATCTTGCACTCGTGCCGAAACTTCTGTTTATCGCGGGTGTAACCCAAATAGGATTTGCTGTCATGATGGTGATTCGCCAAGCACTGAAAGGTGTAGGCGATACTACTTGGACTTTCGCAATAACCTCTTTCTCTAGTTGGTGCATCCGTTTGCCAGCAGCATGGTATTTGGGCATTCACATAGAACTTGGGCTCGTCGGTGTTTGGTACGCTTTATGCGGAGAAATGCTTATTCGATCGGTATTGTTTATTATTCGATTCAATCAACGTGGTTGGATGAAAAGTATTTAGGTGCCGCGTCCAAGTCGTTCAGCCAAAGCAGCGGGTAAACCAACAGCATGCATTTCGTTTTGCGCACCAGCAATGTCGTACTCTGTTCTGTAGAGTGTGAAGATTGCTTCTGCGTCTGGTGATGTGTGTTCTAGAACGGCATAACTCGCGCGGGAGTCGCCATCTCTGGGTTGTCCCACTGAGCCGGGGTTGCAAAGGTATTTGTTTTCTGGCGAAAGTGTGACGGACTCACCATCTGCTAATAGTTTCATAGTGACTTCGCCATCTGGCGTGGCGCAAAAGACCGTTGGAAGATGCGTATGCCCATGCAAGCAAATCCCTTTTTCAAGACCATCAAATGCTTCGATTGCATGTTGCAATTGATGAATGTAGGCAGAGTCATGGAGCACTGGGGTGTCGTGCACAAGCAAGAGAGAGTCGCCTAAACGAATTCGAGTTTTCATATGGCTAATGGCATGCAAGTGGTACGCACTTAATTGTTCACGTGTCCAATTGAGCGCTAACATTGCTGAACTGTTGAAGTATCTGCCAAGGTCTGGATCTAGAATTGCTTCATCATGGTTTCCCTTGATGATTTCATGGCAGTAACTCAGAACAAGGTCAAGGCATTTTGTGGGCGAAGGTCCGTACCCGACAATATCACCAAGGCAAACTATGCGGTCGACTTCAAGGGCACCTAGTTTCTCATAGACCGCTCGCAACGCATGTGCGTTCCCGTGAATATCAGAAATGATGCCATATCGTGACATTGATGTATTTATTCTTCTTCAGAATTGCTGTCGGGTTCTGGTGCAGGTTCACTTTTTGCTTGTTCAGCAAGTATTGACTTGATTTTGATTCTATCAGGCGCGAGTACCA
>JABJDN010000132.1 GCA_018665385.1 Phycisphaerae bacterium
TCAGTTGCTTAGGCAATCTGTTGCTTCGTAAGTCGGCCTCTTGCGTTTTCAAGTTTGCCGAGCAAGACAACATCTGGTGTATTTGGTGCTTTCTTTTTCCAACTCTCGGGTACATCTTCATCGTCGCAGGTGAGCCACGTAATTGAATTCCCGCGCCTTGCCAGCACGGCACAAAAATCTATCGCTGCACGCGCAGTTCCACCTTCGGAGAGTCGAGTGGTTGGGAAGTAATGCACAATATTCATAGTGAAATGTCACTTTCTGCTGTAATCCAAGTATCTTCAATTTCGTCTGTAGTTTCAGTCAGTAAATCCATACTGAATTCCCCGCACTGTTCTTTTACATCATTCGTGAAATGATTGTTCCAATCTCCTGCTACTCCTTTACGCGCAGTTCCCCATTTGTTGATTGCAAGCCTCTTGCCAATCCGCGTAACGAAAGGCGGAAGCGTACGTGCAATCGATTCTAAGCGTTTTGTGTTCATCGAACTGTGTTAATGTAATCCAACGATTTCAAACTGCTTTTGGTCAATGCATTCAATGTGTTCTTCAGGAACTCGACCAATTGGCCAAGCATCTGTGAGTTCAATTAACACCCAGTCATCACCTTTATAGCGAATTGTTTGGTCTTCAGGCTCTGGTATGACATCAACTGCTGCAAACACGTGCTCATGTTTTACAATAAAAACCACTTCGGTTAAATCAATACTTCTTACAAGTGTTGCGAAAAGCATACTCTTAGAGTCACAATCTCCCCATTGATTCGTGAGCACTTCAATTGGCATAATCGCGCCTATGGTAATTATTTCTTTTCCGTTGTCGTCTATTCGATTGTTTGGTGGCAATCGGTATTCAAGAGATTGAACGAACGAAGCAAAAGCGCCTACAAGTTCTCGCCTTGAACGATACCCCTTGCGTCTAGCAATACTACGAATATCTTTCGCAGCATCGCGTAATTCCCTGCTGCTCTGATCAATGACCCATTGATAATCGATAACATAGCTTTTCATATCGTCAGACATTTTGATACCACGCCGTGCAGCTTTCTTTTGCAAACTAACCTGCTTCTTTTGCAAGTCATCTTCGCTGGTGTACGTAAACGTAGTCCATGATTTTGGAATGCCAAAACTTTCGATTGCAGCGTCAATATCACGGTTGTTTATTTTGATAGAACAATCGAGTTCCGTAATGGAACTGCGAGGGTTCACAATAGCAGTGTCGCCTTCCCAGCGGACAACTTCGCGTGTGTTGATGTCTTTCCATTCGAATTCATACCGCTTTGTTGAGCCTGCAAATGCACTGCTCGCGGTTAGGCAAAGAAGAAGTATGTATGTGTTAATCCATTTCATGACAAGTGTCAGCGGTTACTTGAATTGCTCGTTCTATATCTGCATCTGTGACGCCTAAGTGTGTTACAAATCGCACTCTCTGTGGGTCTAAAGCTTCCGCTAAAATTCCATTCTTCCATAATTTTCGGCACAACGTAGCCCCATCTCCAAGACTTCTGTCAATATCGATGAAAACTAGGTTTGTTTCCGTATTTTCAACATCGCAAGAAAGCCCAGAAATTTGGTTTATGCCAGTTGCAAGGGCTTTCGCATGCAAATGGTCCTCAACTAACCTTTCAAGTTGATGGTCTATGGCAAATGCAGCTGCCCCAGCGAGAATGCCCGTTTGCCGCATTGTGCCACCAAACATTTTACGAATTCGATGCGCCCGGCGAATTACATCCTTTGTACCCATGAGTACCGAGCCAGCAGGGCACCCAAGCCCTTTTGAAAAACATGCTGAAACAGTATCAAACTGTGCGGTAATGGTTTTCGCATTATGATTACTTGCGATAATGGCATGCCAAACACGCGCGCCATCAAGGTGCGTGCGTAAGCCTTCTGCATGAGCAGTGGTGCAAACAGATTGTAATTGCTCCAACGGCCAAACTGAACCGCCACCTCGATTGTGCGTATTCTCGAGCGACACGAGTGCACTATTTCCAAAATGCGCATCGTCTGGCCGAATAGATGCAACAACATCATCAGATGTAAAAAATCCTCGTTCACCATCCACCATTGCGAAACTGCAGCCACTTAAAGCAGCAGCGCCACCTCCTTCGTAGTGCACAATATGGCTTTCTTTATGCACAATGATTTCGTCTCCAGGTTGCGTATGGCATCGAATAGCAATTTGGTTAGCCATTGTTCCACTTGGAACAAAAAGGGCAGCTTCTTTTCCAAACATTGCAGCGCAATTTTCTTGCAAGGCATTGACTGTTGGATCATCACCCCATACATCATCGCCCAGAGGTGCATTCATCATCGCATCGCGCATGCCTTGCGTTGGTAGGGTGACAGTATCGCTTCTTAAATCAACTGTTAGTGTTTTCATACTACGATTGTAAGCAGGGATGTATCTTTCTGGGTATTATTCTTCCTATGATCAAATGGAAATGGTGTATTGTTGAGGGCGTTTTGCTCTTCGTTCTGGGTATTTTGGTAATTTCACATCCTCAAGAGGCAGCGCTTACTATTGTTGACTTGCTTGGCTGGCTGTTATTGCTGCTTGGGTGTTTTGCCCTGGTCGGCGGAATTACAGCACAGGTCGGACCAAGAGTGCCACCTGCATTGGCAGGGGGCGTGATTGCGTGCATTTGCGGACTGCTGCTTTTATTATTGCCAGGAGTTGCTATAGCAACGACCACCATAGTTGTAGCAATATTTTTTCTGTTGTCTGGGCTTATAGAGGTTTTCTCATCGTTTGCTTTGCGTTCTACGGGCGGTCATGCAAATCACTGGGGCCTTGCATTTTTTAATGGTTTTATCAGCATTATTTTTGGAATAGTGTTGCTGACCTATTGCCCATTGCCTGAAATTCTGGGCTTACTCTTTGGGATTAATATGCTCTGCTGTAGTGCGTATGCCATTTCACTTGGGTGGTTTTTTCGCAATGCACCAGCTCATTAAATGAGTGGAACAAAACGACACTTCCAAAAGCTCACAATGGCAGCTCGATGCGTCGGAATGCTTGCGGGGGTTGGGGTAGGGCTAGTTGCATTTTATCTCGCATTTGTGGGAAGTTATGCGCACGATTTTCGAATGCAGGTTCTAGAAGAGGCACCTTGGGTGCTGTACCTTCTGCCTCCAGTAGTTCTGATTCTTATAAACTTTTTACGATTAAAATTTTTCTTAGGTACCGAAGGCACAGGTATACCGCAAACAATAGCCGCATTAGAAATGGATGACGACGATGAGCGAAGCAAGATACTCTCGTTGCGGATTTTACTTGGAAAAATGCTGCTTACTACGCTTGGATTATTTAGCGGAGCATCCATGGGCAGAGAGGGTCCCACAGTACATGCTGGTGCATGCCTCGTGTATTTCACTCGTAAAATTGTTTCATTCCCGCCGTACTTTATTCAGCGAGGTTTGATTTTAGCAGGTGGCGCAGCCGGGATTGCGGCTGCATTTAATGCACCAGTTGCAGGAATCGTATTCTCTATTGAAGAAATTGGACGATCATTTGACAAACGGAACTTAGGTTTAGTTACGGTCGTCGTCTTGGTCGCTTGCGTGGTGTGTATTGTCACGTTTGGCAATTATTGGTTCTATGGAACAGTCGACGTGTCGTTGGGAGAATGGTCCGTTTGGGTTTTTATTCCAGTTATTGCAATTGCAATGGGCGGCCTTGGCGGTTTGTTTTCGGCCTGTATTGTAAAGGCGTACCCGATAGTTTCAAGCGCTATGCGTAAACATCCGGTCCTTATTCCGCTCGGTATAGGTGTGTTAATCGGTGGACTTGGTTGGCTTTCTAACGGCGCAACATTGGGTACGGGGTTTACTCAAGCGCAATCTATGCTTGTGCATCAAGAACAAATGGAGTGGTACTATCCGATACTTCGAGTCATCGCTACAGGCCTCACTCTTTTGAGCGGAATACCTGGCGGTCTCTTCGACCCGACTCTATCAGCAGGTGCATGTTTTGGTCAATGGTTTACAGGTCTAATCCATCAATTTGAGTGGGCCTCTGGAGTCGAGCCACAACTTGTCATGTTGATTGCAATGGCGTGCTTCTTCGCAGGTGTTGTACAAAGCCCAGTTACCGCAGTGGTCATTCTCGTAGAGATGACAAATTCTGTCCATGCAACATTGCCGATGATGGCGGGAGCGATCATCGCGTATGCAGTTTCCCGAAGAATCTGTACTTGTTCAATTTACGTTTCGCTTGCAAGTACTTATTTGAGCGAAAAGCGTGGCGCAGAGTTGCGTGATGCTTGAATAGATTCACGCGCGATTTTTCGCAATCGTTGAATCCTGCAAAGCACATCGCTCATCGACATGCTCATTACAACATGAATCTCCCACGCGGAGAGTCGCTCTGCAAAATGCAAAGCGAGAATTTGTCTATCGGTCCAGTTGAGATTCGAAAAGAATGAACCAAGCTTGTCGTCGAATTGGTCGGTGTTCAAGCGAAGTTTTTCACTCTTATTCTGTGGTAGAGATTGTGGACCGATATGGCCTAGTGGTGATGTGTCGGCGATCATGGGCGACTTCCTGTCTTGTTTAGGAACCAGCACTCCGCTGGTTCAGGGTGACAAGCGAATGCGACTGCATTTTCATTCAGAAAATAAAAATCAATAAAAAGTTTGGCTTGGTTGAAAAGAATACGTTCAATCATGATTATCTATACGTGGCAACAGCCACCTCCTTACGAACTCCTCTCTCTTTTTTCTCACTGCGAGCCTCCGCCAAAAGCGGGGGCTCGCGGCGTTTCTGCCGCTAACAACAGGTTTTTGGTTAATTGGAACCAAAAAACCAGATGCCACATCGGTAGCCATCATCGTCGGCTTCATTACTGCTCCAAGCAACCATCATTGGTTGATGCACAGCAGTACCCTCAGGTAGGTATCGAGTAATAACACCCGTCATACCCTCAGAAAGGGGAAATTGTGAGGTGATTTGCATGCCACCCGCGCTTCGGTCAATGACGTTGTACCGCACTGGTGTGTCAAAATCATGACTCCAGCGAAGAACAGCTTCACCGCTGTACGCAGTACGAGCTTTATTTCGTCGATTTTGGCTTGAAACGTCCGATTGAATGTTTGAATCGTTAATCATTCCATGCTCTTCGTCACCTTTTAGGTGGCACTTAAGCCGTGAAATGAAAATATGTTACGAATTATTCAGCGTTCTGTTTTAACTTAAATTCGCGTACTTGCTCTTCAGCATGGTACGAACTCCGAACAAGTGGCCCAGACTCTACGACCCGGAATCCTAACTCAAGCCCTTTTTCCTTGTACACGGCAAATTGGTCAGGGTGAACCCAGCGATCGATAGGCAAGTGGTTTCGGCTTGGTTGCAGGTATTGCCCAATTGTAATAATCTCGGTTTTGGACTTTTCGCGTATATCAGCGAGCATAACAAGGACTTCTTCATCGGTTTCGCCAATTCCAACCATGATTCCAGTTTTGCTTACAAGCCCAGAATCTTGAATTCTTGTCAGTACTTGCATTGAGCGGTCGTACGTCGCCTGTGGTCGAACTGCACTATGCATGCGGGGAACAGTTTCTAGGTTGTGGGCTAAAATTTCAGGTTGCGATTCTATAACCGTCCGTAAATCCTGCTCATTGCCTTGAAAATCACCGATGAGGGCTTCTACAGTCGTATTCGGTGCCTGAGCATGAACCTCTGCGATTGTTTCAGCCCAAATAGCGGCCCCGCCGTCTGGTAGATCGTCCCTGTCAACACAAGTAACAACGATATGGCGTAACTCCATAAGAGATACAGATTTACCGACTTTTTTGGGCTCATCGTAATCGGGGGGTGCAGGTTTGCCAGTCTTGACATTGCAGAAGCCGCACGATCGGGTGCATGTATCCCCAAGAATCATGATTGTTGCAGTTCCCCTTGACCAGCAATCACCAATATTTGGGCAAGAGGCCTCCTGGCATACAGTATGTAAGCCATGGGTTTCCATGTTTTGCCTGATAGTTCTGTAGCCTTCACCGCTTGGAATCTGGGCTCGAATCCACGATGGTTTACGTCGCATAATCAGTGACTGTGAGTCTGGCGCGTTATTGAGTACTTGAGTACTTAAATCAAGAACAGCAGAGCGTCTCGTTTGCCTAGCGGTATCTCCACCAAGTGGTCTTGGATGGCGAGGTGAATTCTGGTTCGTTTTAGTTGGCGAAGGATTATGCACAGATTGCATATTCTACCAGTCAAAGAAAGGTACCGCACTCAACTATATAGACAACATTGGTCGATAAAGTCCGATACCATCCCACATATTAATATCGGGAAGGGCGGATTGAATGAAGTATTCCCCAAATTTTCAAATTTGGATTATTGAACAGACTGGATAAAAATGGCTTTACGAATGGTATCGACAAGAGTGTTAAGGGTTGCATGCGGTGGGCTATTGGCAACTGTCCTTATAGGTTGCAATTCGAATGCTTGGATGGGCGACCCAACTGCTGGAGGATACTACAAGCCAACCCCAACCTCCATACCGATTTTGGACAGAATAGACATCATTGAACAGGACGTTGAGCTGCCACAACTTACAAAAGTTACATCAGCAGATTTAACACCTTCAGATCTTGAATACAGAATCGCACCGGGTGACATTCTAGACATTGAAATATATGGTCTGTATGCACAAAGTCAGCGCCATCCAGTGCAACGGAGAGTCGACCAGGGAGGTTACTTTCGAGTCCCAGAAGTTGGCGATGTACTAGTTGCGGGCTTGACACCACAAGGCGCACAAGAAGTTATTTCAAAAGAACTGGCATCTACAGTCATGACCCACCCGAGCGTTCAAGTGAGTATGCTCGACCAAACTGGTTTTACATACACTGTGTATGGCGGTCTTGCTCGTTGGGGCGTGTTTAAATTGAGTGACCCAGACTTACGCCTTATTGATGTTCTTGCGTTAGCTGGCGGGGTTCCACAATCTATTAAGAAGATTTATGTTATTAGGCAACTTCCAGTTAGCGATACAATGTTGCCTACATGGGATCGCGAAAAGGCGAATTCATCTTCAAGACAGCCTCAGAAACAAAATTCGGCGGACCAAGGTCCAGACGCTCAAACCACAACTACTACTCCAAGTATTGAAGAACTTATTCAACAGTTGGATGGGGGCATGACTAACCCGCAAGCCCCAAACGCTGAAAAACCCTCAGTAGAAACATCGGAACCAAATGGGAACACCCATATAGATTCGCTGATTGATCAACTTGATATTGGCGTCAATGTAGATGCGGGAAGCACCCCCAAGGTATCCCCTGGTGTGATTCAAACTGTAGCGCAACCGCTTGTAGACGTTGATGATTTGATTTCTCAACGGAACTTGCATCAACCAATCGATGTTGATGAGCTTACAAATGCAAGTGCGAAGAATGGTTCGACGACTGACGCCGCGTATATCTACGTTCCTGAAAGCGATACATGGATTGCGGTAAGTACTGACCCTACGAAACGGTCAGAAGTGCCAACTGGATCAGGCAATACAGCACAACCCAAAGCACCCACTGTTCTTGAGCGAATTATCGAAATACCTTGGACACAACTACGAGAAGGTGACAGTTCGTACAACATTGTTATTCGTCCAGACGATCGTATCTATATCAAAGCTCCGCCACTAGGAAACATGTATGTACGAGGGGAAGTGGCAAGACCAGGTGTGTATACATATCCTAATACTGGCCACAAAATAACATTAACACAATTCATCATTTCCGCTGGTGATCTTGGGCCAATTGCTGTCCCAGAGAAAGTAAGTTTGACCAGAAGAATTGGTGATAATGTGCAAGCGACAGTTACACTCAATTACGCGGCAATTTTGCAACAAACAGAGCCGGATATTTTCATAAAGCCAAACGATATTATTAGCATTGGAACTTCTTGGGGAGCGACTCCGATGGCAATTATCCGAAATGGTTTCAGGGCCACCTATGGCTTTGGCTTCTTACTTGACAGGAACTTCGGGAACGATGTATTTGGGCGACCTCCGTAATGAGCGATCGTTTTTTGTAGGAAATACACCGGATTCGAACTCTCTAGGAGTCTCCTGCGTACTTGAAGTGCCAGATTGTAGAGATTGCGAAGTATTTCCTCTTGAGAGACCCCAAATCATGACCGATTATCAACCATCATGAGTGTTGCGAAAACAGACAATAATAAGGTCCACGAAGCATCCCCACAACAGGTATTGTTGTGGTCGGTGGGACTTTTACTTGCTTTCGGGTGGATTTTCTGGGATTTCATGCAACGCCAATTCTGGTTTGCTATCAAGCAACAGGCAGACTGGGGGCATACTCTTGTTATTCCATTCATTGCGGGGTATTTCGTCTGGTTATGCAGAAGCAAGTTACTAGCAGAGCCATTTTCGCGAGCGTGGAGCGGGATGGTACTCGTTTTATTAGGGTTAGCGTTCTATGTCTTTTGTGCATTAAGCGATTCATTTCACCACCATAACTTGATGGGTCTAGGCGTTGCTAGCACGTTGATTGGCATTGCGTTGCTTATTTTTGGTTGGCGAGCGATGCGGTACTTGTGGTTTCCACTGTTGTACCTTTTTGTATTTGGGCAAACAATCTCTGATAGATTTATGGAAGTTGCTACATTCAAACTACAGGATATAGCATCG
This sequence comes from Phycisphaerae bacterium, assembly GCA_018665385.1. Lineage (GTDB taxonomy): Bacteria > Planctomycetota > Phycisphaerae > Phycisphaerales > SM1A02. The sequence continues at coordinate 8,643 of JABJDN010000132.1, forward strand.
TACGGCTCTTACATCGGATTCTCTATACTAGGTTTTGATGTAGTGAGAGAAGGTAACACGCTCGAGATTTTTTACAAAAATGAGAGCTACCCCCTCAACATTGCAGAGGCTTGCTCTGGGATGAGGATGTTGATGGCATTCTTTGCTTTGGGTGTGGCAATGGCATACACCGGGCTTACACACATTTGGCAACAGATTGTACTCGTGCTTTTTGCTTTGCCTACAGCTATATTCGTCAATATTCTGAGGGTAATGACCCTTGGTCTTTTAAGCATTATTGATAGCGGATTCGCGGCAGGCGATTTTCATACCTTCGTTGGTACGCTTTGGCTGATACCTGCTTTCTTGATATACCTTGGAATCGTTTGGGTGTTGAAGAATCTTTTAATTAACGATGAGCCCGAAGAGGTACTCGAAGAAGCGCCATCAAAATTTATGTTTATTGGAAGGCCAAACACTGGTTTTTTGATTGCAGTAGTGCTCTTAGCCATTACTGCAACTGCATTCCAGTTTGGAATGCATGCACTCAATGTGACACTTAGAAAAGAAGCCGTGTATCCACGAAGAAGTTTGTCAGTATTACCTACACAACTCGGTGAGTGGAAAATGCATGGGGAAGATCATCGCATGGACGCTGCTGGTGTTGAAGCGCTTGGAACAGAGTTATATTTGAGTAGGGCATACATTAATACTCAACAGGCATCTCCACTTCTGCAGTTACATATTACCTATTACACAGGTCAAGTAGATGCAGTTCCCCATGTGCCCGACAGATGCATGGTAGCAAACGGCTTTGTGCCACTTACTCCCGACCCACTCACTTTCCCTTTGAATCTGGATACTGTCAGATGGGAAGATGATCTAGTAGGCACACTTGACGGTGTTCCCTATAGAGTAATCTCTGAATGGAACACACTTACAAAACAAGATGACCTTATTCGGTTACCGTTTGGCGACTTTGAATTACGTACCACAGAGTTTAGCCATCCTCAACTTGGCAACGACCATGTATTTGCAGGGTACTTTTTTATTGCGAATGGCAAGACCACTCCATATCCAGACAAAATCAGATTTCTCTCATTCGACCGTTCATCAAAGCATGCCTACTATTGTAAAATCCAATTTACGATACATGGAAGCAAAGACTTCTCGACAGAACAATTCGTAGATACAGTTTCCAATTTTACCTCCCAAATGCTACCACATATCATGGAATGTCTTCCAGATTGGTATGAAGTTACAAGCGACGGCACACAGAATTAACTCAATTCATTCAGGATTTACAAAAGCGATGGCAAAGAAAAAAAAAGCAAATTCGAAACAGCGCAGACCTCAGCGAAAGCGACAGAATAAAGCAAATACTAAACTTATTAAAGTAATTGCCTTTGCCTTAGCATTCTTACTTTTGGCTGGTGGCGGTGCCTGGTTCTATGTTGAAATGAGGGGTGCAACTTCGAACATAAGTACGGGCGATGCTCAATTCGCAGAAGGCGAATATAAACAAGCGTGGAAAAGTTATGGACGCGCAGTACGTAAAGAGCCAAACAATCTTGAATATATTCGAAAGGTGAAAAATGCAGTTTCACATATTACGCCTCTGACACAAGCCGAAGCGAGGCAAATGTACGATGAATATGTTCGCACTTTAATCCACGAGGCTCGATATAACCCTTTAGATATCGATACCCATCTTGCTATTGCGAAAGAGATGTATACGACCGCTTACTTAACGGGGCAAGATTCCGAGTGGCTAAAATTACGCTCTGTTGTAAAAACGGGCTTGGACCAAATATCACCTGCGGACCCTCGTAGTCAAGAGTTAAAATTGTATCGTGGTCTTGCTTCGTTGTGGATTGATGATGGCTTAATGACGCAGACATACGACGTAGACGGTAACGTACGATTTCCTGGCGAAAGCGATTTTGAAGAAGTTCTGGAGAAAGATCCCGGGAACGCCCTTGCGTGGGCATCATTGGCACACGGCAGGATGGCGGTGTATTACCGTTTGAGTGACGAAGGCAAAACTAGCCAAGCCAAATCGAACAAATTATTCGCAGTTAGCACAATGGAGCAAGCCATCACGTTGGCAGGGGAAAGCTTTGATGTTTCCGCTGTCGTCCTTCGTGAATACTTGTTGCAACGCACTGTGTTGCTGAAGAAGCAACTTGGAAACGCTGAAGAAGTGAAACAGGGAGAAATTGACGAAATTACAAAAAAAATAGTCATTGCAAGGGAAAAAGTGATTGCTTCGTACGATGCTGACCTCGATTACGCTCGAGCGGGAGAGATTGCAGCACTCTTCATGGCGACCGATAATGATGGCGATTCATATGCAATGGATTTGTTGCAAGACACCGTTGCACTACACCCAAATGATTTTGGACGCATGTATATTCTCGCTGGATTGCTTGCTAAGGCAGGAGAAAATGATACTGCTCAAGCCCTGTTTTTGAAGATATTAGAAACGCCAAGACAAGTAGTCGGCATACATGCAGTAGAGCTCTTCACAATTCAGCCGATGGTTGCGGCTGCTCTCGTCCGCCTGCACGTTCAACAGGCAATTTCTGCAGAAACTATAGAAGAAGAACTCGGCTACATCGAACAGGCGGAAGAGTATAGAGAAAAGTTATTCGCGCTAGTATCAGGTAACGAATTGAATAGGTTCGTGCTGTACGCAGATGGAATAATTGCGTTCGCCAAAGAAGATTATCATGAATCGGCAGTAAAATTAGAAGAAGCAATTAGGCGAAACCCAGAGATTCAGGCTGAGGTATATAGGCAAGTGGCGTTTGCCCTTTCGAAGACTGGCTCAAACGGATTAGCAGTCGTACGGCTAGCAACTGCAATGGAAATGGAGCCAGGTAATTTACAAAACTATATCGCAAAAGCTCGAATGGAAGTGGGCATGTCAAACGCGATTGATGCTTCGCAAACTTTGTCTGTACTTTCCGCAGAAGCGAGGAATCGCCCTGAAGTGAAAGAGCTTTTAGATATCATCGCACTGCAACTCGACGAATCTGGCAGTGAAATGTATTCAAATCCTGTGTTACAAAAAATTGCTGAGTCAGAAAAATTGAATCGCAAACATGAATACGAAGAATCTATCCAACTGTTAAGCACTGCAATTTCGCAGACGACCGAAGACGACTGGCGTTTGTTTGCTGCAATGTCAAACACTTGCGCTCTGAATGAAGATAACGAAGCTGCAATTGATTGGATTAGAAAAGCAATAGCTATTGCTCCAAATCCAGAAAGGTTAGCACCACAATTGCATGTGTTGCAATCAGGTAATGCTATAGATGCGCTCATTTCTTTGATTGAATCTAAGGATTGGGACGAAGTAACAAAAGCAGAAGAACTTTCAGTTTCCTTGTATAAATTAGGAATGAGTTCACTTGGCGCTGCAGGCCGTTGGGAGCAAATTGGAGACGATATCGAAGCAGCAGGCGCTCGTGAAATTGCTGAGAAGGCCATTGCAGAAAGTGTGCTTTACCAAGAGAGAGCCGAGTCTTTAGGTGCAGATTTAAGCCGAATAACGGCGCTTCGATTCAATCAACATATTGCTGCAAATGATTTTGAAAAAGCACAAGAAGCACTCGACACACTCATTGCTACAGGGGCACGGCAAAATGAAATTGATAGTTCAAGAGTTTCGTTATTACTCGCACAAGCGACTGAAGCAAAGGGCTATGGAAAACTAGATGTCCACAAAGCGCATTGTTCAACTGCGTTGTCGATTGCTGAACAGATGACAAAGGACTCAACTATTTCAGATGCTGCTTGGCGAACTTATGGGCGAGTACTTATTGAGATGGGTGAACTTAAAAGCGCACTTGGAGCATACGCAGAAGCGTATCGAATTGCACCGGGCGATAAAGAAAACATCCGCAGATATGTAGGAGCATTATTTACGCAGAATGATGATCACCAGCGGTTACTACGTGTACTGCGAATTGCAACAAACCAATATCCTTCAGATAAGCAATTTACCTCTGCCTGGCTGGAGTCTGAGAGACTCTACGGGCAGGTTTGGAAAGTCATTGTTCATATGATGAATGAATATGCGTTGAGCCCACAAAACAGGGGTAACGCGCTGGAATTAGCACACACATTAGCAACGTTAGAACCTACGCGAGAGTTACTTCGTTCGTTAGACGGAAAAGAACAATATTCTGCTCGCGTGTGGGAGCAAATGAGACCTGGAATGCAAGAGTCAGCACTACGTGAGGCCCGGAAAAATTGGGATGTGCTCATCGCTGAGCTCTTGGAAAGTGCAAATTCTATTGTAGATGGAAACATTCCGATGGCTACTTTGCACGCTGGTGTGTATCGAGATTTAGGTAAATTAGAACAAGCATCTGAAGTTTGGGATGCGTTTATTGCGAGTTACACAAATTCTGATAAATACACAGATGCAGTTATTGCAGCCGCAGATTTCTTGTATAAAGCTGGCCGAACAGAGCAGGCAATAAAATTGTTAAATGAAGCAAAGGCGAGGCAGGGCAACAAGTTTGAAATAGACGCAGTGCTTGGTTCACTCTATTACGCAGGCGGTTTATACGCTGAGGCAGCTGAGTACTTGAAAGCGCCTGCAGATGCAACAAGTGATCCCACACTTGTATCCCGTCGTATCGAAGCTTTGGCACTTGCGGGCAAATTTGAGGAAGCAGAGAAAGCGGTAGAAGGGTTTGAAACACCTAATAGTGCGTATGTTAATTCTATGTTGCGCGCTCTCATACAACGAGTGAAAAGCGAGCAAGCCTTAGCGCAGGGTGATATTGTCGCCGGAAAGCTTGCACTGAAAAAATATAGAGATGCTTTGCACTCTGCACTTAGATCAAGTTCTCAAAACAAAACTCCGTATGTTAAATTATGCCAGAGTTTGCTAAATGAGTATCAGTTAACGCAAGAAAAATCGCTACTTGAGGAAGCGCTCCAAATTATGGAGGACGCCACTGGTTCTGGCGAGCAAACAGAACAATTTGTAATTATAAAAGCGGATGTACTGCAAGCAAGTGGGCAACTAAACAATGCAGTTGATCGACTTATGCGCTTCTTATCTGACAACCCAAATTCCGACTACGTACGCCAACGGCTTATTGAAGCGCATCTAGATTCAGAAAATGTTGATAGAGCTTTACTCGTAGCGAAAGAGGGCGTTGCGCTTAATCCATCAAGTGCCGACTGGTATCGCAGGTTGGCAGAGTTACATTTACGTGCGAACGATGACAAGGGTGAAGCTATCAAAGCGTTCCTTGAAGCAGTGCAACGTGAACCTACAGTACAGTTGTTGCTACGCATTGAGGAAGAGACACGGACAAACCAAGAACTTCCCAATCAAGAACTAATAGATTCCGCCAGAAGTTCCCTCGCCAAGCTCCATCCAATTGCCGGAGCAATTGAAGCGAAAGCGCTTATGAACTTAGGGCGTAAACGCGAAGCTTTGATAGCAATGGACCGAACTTGGAGTATCTTAAACAGTGCGATTGAAAATGGTTGGATTTCCCCGCAATCTACATGGAATTGGTTTTTAGATGTACATGAAATTTTTGAAGATGCTCCAGGCGATGGGGAAGCGTTTGTGCGAGCACTCATAGGCAACGAATTGACGCAAGATCAACTTGCGGGATTGGCGGGCTATTATCATGCTTTTGGCGATGATTATATTGAAAGATCATTGCAGTTGATAGATGAAGGCCTCGCACTCTCAGATTCATCAAAAGAGTCAAGAGTTCAGTTGCTTATGATGCGAGGAGGATTCTTAGTCGAGTTGCAGCGGTACGATGAGGGCGCTGAAGCCTTTAGACTTCTTTCTCAGGAATCGAATTCGCCACTTGTTCAAAATAACTTGGCATACGTCGTAGGCGTGTACCAAGATAAACCTGAGAAAGGACTTGAAATAGCAAAAGCGGCAGCGAAACTCGCGCCTAGAGCAGTTTCAATTATTGACACAGTAGCAACGTTATACGATAGGCTTGGCGAGTATCAAAAAGCTGCCGAAACCTTAGATTACTTGTTACAGATTAGTCCCTCCAATTCGGCAGCGATGGCAAAACTTGCAATTTTATATTCGGATCATTTAGATTCTCCCGAGAGAGGCGTAGTCTATGCTTTGCGAGGTAAGAGCCAAAGCCCTCATTCAGCAGAAGTACTAGACGCACTCGGATGGTCATATTATCGGATGGGAAAATCGCAGGAAGCAAAAGAAAGCATTCTTCGATCAGTGAGACAAAAAGACACAATGTTAGCCTATCTCCATTTAGCACAGATAGTTACGGACGAATTAAAATTCGAAGAAGCACTTGGGCATGTACGAATGGCACAAGAACTTGCAGAAGATGCTCATTCAATACGTAGAACTAAGGCCCTAAAGGACGATATTCGCAAGAAGAAAGACTTAGATAACGAGTAAGAACACAAATGCCTCCAACTAAAAATATCGGAACTCCCAATAGACCCATGCCCAAAGGGCGGGCGATTGACCCAATTCGCGTACTTAGGAGGTATTGGAAAGGGATTCCGATTTGGGGAACAGTAGGTGCGATTATTGGAGCATCAGCATTTTTCTTGTTTGAAAGAATCTACCCCTTGTACACTGGCGAAGTCATGTTCGAAATTCGTGCTGGACTGACTGAATCAACTGATATCGGCACGTCAGATACTATTAACGAAAAAATGATTGAGCGTGTTGCAGCTACGCAAGTGTATCTCATTCAAGAGCGTTCCATCTTATTAAATGCGGTGAACAACCGAGCAATGACCGAGACAGAATGGATACAGCAATTCATTGATCAAGATACTAAAGTTCTGCTTGTAGATGATGCTGTTGACGAGTTGCTTGAAGAGATAAGCACGCCAATTAAAAAAGGCACAAACCTATTTGGAGTGAGTTGGGCAGGGCATAAACCTAGTGATGTACCGATTATTTTAGGTTCTATTTCTCAATCCTATTTGCAACGAACGAAAGAACTTGACGACGAAGGGTTCCGGAATAATGCAAAGTTGTTTGAGGATGAAGGGCGTAATATTAAATTTATGCTCCAGGATTTACTAGATGACCTGCAAGCATTCATTCAAGCAAAGGGTATCACAACACTTGACGATACGCGTTTCTCAACTGCTATGTTTGAGACTCAAAAGTTAACTGAAAATTTAACTGCTACTCGGCAAGGATTAACAGCGTTAAATCAGCAATACCTTCAAGTCGCAGCAAAACTTGACGGTACGATGAGTGCAACTATGGAAGATCGCCTTGAAGCAGAACGCGATCCAATAATTATTCGGCAAGAGCAAGTGTTAGAGTCACTTGAAGCTGGTTTGCGAGCATTACGCGAGCGCCTTGATTCTTCGCACCCTCAAATTAAAGATGCTGAAATTTCTGTCCAAGCTACGACAGACCAAATTGAATCAAAAATCGAACTAATCACAAGAAGAAACCTAACCGCGATGTTGCGTGAGTTAGCTTCGACTAAAGAACAACTTCTTGTTTCGCTCGAACGTACAGAGCAAGATATCGAGATTAAAGACGCCGCGCTAAGAGATTTAGCAGCGAACCAATCAGTGTATGAGCATATGGAATCAAGTCGGAAACAACTTGAATCTCAACGCGATGAGAATCAAAGATTGATTTCAAGTTTGCGTCTTATGCAATTGCGGGCAGATGCTAGCAGAATACGTCAAGCGACTTTGCCTGTTGAGCCCCGTGAAAAGTCCTTTCCAAAAGTTGAAATAATGATTCCAGCCGGAATTTTTCTAGGTGTTGCTTGCTTCGTAGGGATTATTTTCTTACGTGAGTTGACTGATCAGAAAATTCGAGGCGCGAGCGACGTATTTATTATTCCAGGCGCTAAGGTCGCAGGCGTACTTCCAGATATCATCGAAGATCCATCCGGAATCGAAGACCCAGAATTGGCCGTACTGCATAATAGCGAAACTGTTTTCGCAGAATCATGCAGGCAAGCATGGGCTGGCGTGAGCCGGTCAATGTCGCAACTGTCTCATCAGACCTTGCTTATTCTTTCCGCAGCGCCAGAGGCTGGGGCGACTACTATCATTGGTAATTTCGCTGCCGCTGCAGTTGCTGCAGGGCAAAGTGTTGTTGTGCTAGATTGCAACTTTAGACGGCCAAATGTAGGCAGCATGTTCGACTTTGATGATGCTTCGCTTGGAGTTGCAGATGCCTTAGCAGGAAGCGTTGAAATCACCTCAACAATTCTAACAACCGAATCGGGCATCGACGTAATTTGTGCAGGCTCGCCCGCAAACCGCTTGTTTCAGAGACTTGGAAGCGAAAAAATGAAAAGCCTGATGCAAGAGTTGCGTGCAAAATATGATTTGGTTCTCATTGATGCTCCGCCTTCAATAGTCGCAGGTGATGCAGTGTTACTTGCCAACTTAGTCGATGCAATTACACTAGTCGTTCATAGCGATAGAGATGAACGTGGCCTTGTTGCTCGTGTTCTTCGTGAACTTGGAGAATCTCGCGCTGAAATTCTGGGAGTTACATTAAACGCTGCTGTCGGCACTGTTGGTGGTTACTTCCGTAAGAATTACTTAGCTATGATTTCGTATTCAGAACAGGGCGAAGACGAAGAATAATAAAACACTATGCAAACTGATATCACAGACCCGTTTCTCCAACTGGGATGGTTGCAATTATTGCTTGCTTATTGGCCGGTATTTGCGGTTGCTTTTGTTACTGCAGTAGTTTGCACTCCAGTTATGAGACTTGTAGCAACTAAATATGGGATTGTAGATGCACCGGATGACGCAAGGAAACTGCATGCGAAAGTAACACCTTATCTAGGTGGCGCTGCAGTTTTTCTTGCTGTAAGTGCGGGTATTTGTATGAGCTACTCGTATGCAGTAGACCCTCATTTTCAACCGTTTCCTCATGTTGTATTGCTCGGTATGGTTGCAATTGGAGTTACAGGAATAGCTGACGACGTGCTGACATACTTCGACCCTTGGTGGAAAGTCGCGGGGCAGTTTGTTGCTGCAGCCGCAATGGCACAACAAGGCGTTGGAACGCGGGTTGCAGAGGGTTTTTTACGAGGTATTGCAGGAGTTCCTGAATCGGTATGTAACTATCCTCTCATCGGTGCGACAGAACTAATGCCCGATCCGATCACATTGACATACATTACTGGCCTCATAATTATCGCTGCATTCGTATTAGGTGCATGCAACGCTGCGAATCTTCTTGATGGGTTAGATGGATTACTTTCAGGTGTTGTTGCAATCACCTGCGTCGGTTTTATTGCAATTTCCTTGCTCATTGCGACATCTATGACAACGGCTGATTTGCAGGACATCGCTAACCATCTTCCAAAAAATATGTTTTTAAACAATAACCAAGGGCAGGGGATTACATTAGTTGGCGCTGACTTGGTGCTGAGTATTTCTGTACTCGGCGCAGTGCTTGGCTTCCTTGTGTATAACTTTAACCCAGCGTCAATTTTTCTCGGAGATGCAGGTAGCCTCTTACTAGGCTACCTATGCATTGTGATGGCTTTAATGTTAGGCGAAAAAGGCCAAACGTATCTTGTTGTGGCTGGATTGATTGTCTTTGCGGTACCTATTTTAGATACATTATTGGCGATTATCAGGAGAAAAATGGCAGGCAAATCCATGGCTGAGCCTGATTCGAATCACATCCATCACATCATCAAAAGAAAAACTGGAAGTGTCAAGAAAACCGTACTTCTTCTTTATGTTGTTTCATTTGTTTTCTGTGTACTTGGAGTGGCACTTGCGTGGGCGCACATAACTGAAGCAATTCGTTCTTGGGTTATCTACCTTGTTGCAGTAGTTATCTTCGGTGGCATAAGTATATTGTCATTAAACGCTGCAAAGAAGCATGAGCAGGAAAACTCAACCCCGTAAAGCAAGATGCAGGAAACAACAAAAATACTATTTGTTTGCATGGGGAATATCTGCAGGAGTCCTGCTGCTGAGTGTTTTTTCAGACTTGCAGTAGAAGAGTTGCATTCTAATCATACGTTTATTATTGATTCTGCAGGCACTGGTGGTTGGCATGCGGGTAATGCGCCAGATCGCAGAATGAGAGCTGCAGCCGAAAAGCGTGGGTTACAGATTTCCGGCTCTGCAAGGCAGATAACAAGCAAGGATTTAGACGTGTTCGACATTATTTTTTGCATGGACAATGATAATTACAATGAAGTACTATCGATGGGGGGTACTCCAGAAAAAACCAAGATGCTGCTGCCATTTATTGGCTCTTCTATTAGAGAGGTCCCCGACCCATATTATGGCGGTGAGGACGGTTTTGATGATGGCATTACGTTGATTCTGGATGCAACAAAAAAACTGGCGAACATGCTTTGTTGAAGCAATCGTGTAAAATGTACGACTCATGCAACACGACACTCTAGACAGTAATACTTGTACATCAATGCCTACCGAACAAATAAACATTTTATTGGCAGACGCTTTTGCTCCCAGCGGGGTTGATACACTTGCGTCGTTCGGTTGCAACATTTCGCATGACTCCTCATTGCAAGGTGATGCTCTACGGATAGCAATACGCGAGCACAATCCAGCGGTTCTTATAGTGCGGTCTACTGTGGTGACAGAAGAAATGATGGACGCCTCGGAGCATTTGACGGTAATCATCAGAGCAGGTGCTGGGTACGACACAATTGACATACAAGCCGCATCAGCAAGAGGGATTTATATTGCAAACTGTCCGGGCAAAAACGCAATTGCGGTGGCAGAATTAACTTGGGGATTAATCCTCTCATGCGACAGGAAAATTCCTTCGCAGTGCGCCGAGTTGGTAAGTGGGCGCTGGGACAAGAAAAAATATTCAAAAGCAAACGGTTTATTCGGGCGAACTATAGGTGTTGTAGGAATCGGCGGTATTGGCAAGGAAGTTATTGCCAGGGCACATGCATTTGGAATGAATGTAGTTGCATGGTCGCGAAGCCTTACGACAGAAAAAGCAAATGAACTGGGAGTCACATGCGCTGACAATTTACTAAGTTTGGCTGCTGTTTCTGATGTGGTGTCTGTGCATCTGGCCTCTACGTCAGAAACTGATAAAATTATTAACGCTGATTTTTTTAATGAAATGAAATCAGGTTCTATTTTTGTTAATACAAGTCGCGGGAAAGTTGTTGATGAAAAGGCTTTGCATGAAATTGCAGGACGCAAATCAATCACTGTTGGTCTAGATGTGTACGAAAATGAGCCAAGCTCAGGAGAGAAGGTTTTCACTTCAACCCTTGCAGGGGCGCCTTTCGTATTTGGAACACACCACATTGGTGCTTCGACAAGCCAAGCGCAAGAAGCAATTGCTGACGAAGTAGTAAGGGTCGTCGCTGCATTTACTCAAGAGGGTAGAGTTTTAAACTGTGTCAATTTGAACACAGATTCAAATGCTAAGGCGTTATTGTGCGTTCGTCACAAGAATCTGCCTGGCGTACTTGCCCATGTTTTTGATGAACTCAGTCTTGCACATGTAAATGTTGAAGAAATGGACAATATTATGTATTCAGGTAATCAAGCTGCTTGTGCTCGAATACAATTAGACGCTTTGCCAAGCGCCAGCGTGATAGCAGCGATGAAAACAAACAATAATATTCTTTCAATAACTGTAACTTCCCAGAACGAAGAGATCCAAAAATGAACACATGTAGTGCAACAGATCGAATTTTAAATTTTTCAGCAGGACCAGCAACCTTGCCAGAATCCGTATTGAGACAAGCGCAAGTTGACTTGTTCAACATTGACGGTAGCGGCATCGGTATTTGTGAGCACAGCCACAGAGGCCCTGTTTTTGGTCGCGTTCTCGAAGAAGCGGTCGCAAATTGTAGGGAAGTTGGTCAAATTCCAGATGATTTTGAAATCTTGTTTTTGCAAGGCGGTGCATCCATGCAATTCACAATGATTCCAATGAACTTCATGTTTGAAGGGCAAGTTGCAAATTACCTAGACACGGGTGTTTGGACGAACAAATCCATTATTGAAGCAAAGAAAATTGGACCAGTACATCTTGCATACGATGGTTCACAAACGAATTACGATCATTGCCCCGTGGATTCAGAAATTGATCTTGCTTCTGATGCATCGTATATGCACTTCTGCTCGAATAATACAATTTATGGCACACGGTTCAAATCTGTTCCAAAAACGGATTCTCCAGTTATATGCGATATGAGTTCAGACATGTTTTCTAAGCCCATCGATTGGGACTTGTACGACATGATTTATGCGGGCGCACAAAAAAACCTTGGGCCATCAGGTGTAGTTCTTGTTGTTGTTAGAAAATCAATGTTAGAAAAATGTAGCGACAACTTACCTTCGCTCCTCAATTACAATGCTGTGGCTAAAAAAGGGTCTATGTTGAATACACCCCCGACCTTTGGCATTTACCTCATGGGCGAGGTATTCAAATGGATTCTTTCCGAAGGCGGATTACTAGAGATCGACAAACGTAACTCGCATAAAGCCGGGCTAATCTACAACGTGTTAGACTCTTGCCCAGATTTTTATACTGTTTTTGCACAAGAAGAGAGTCGCTCGTTGATGAACATCTCTTTTAAGACAATCTCTCCAGAACTGGATGCAAAACTTATAACAGAAGCAGGTACTGTGGGAATGTCTGGTCTAAAAGGGCATCGGGATCTTGGCGGAATACGTGCTTCGATTTACAATGCCTTCCCTGTTGATGGTTGCGTTCGATTTGCTGAATTCCTGCAAACATTTGCAGCGAACAATTAATCTAGTTCGTGCACAAATAATCCACTTCGTAGTTTTGGCTCAAACCATGTAGATTTTGGTGGCATGATGAGACCTGCATCTGCTACGCCAAGTAACTGTTCAATAGTTGTTGCGTACATGGAAAACGCAATGGCTGCATCCCCATTGTCTACTCTGCGTTCTAGTTCATCTGTACCTCGAATGCCGCCAATAAAATCAACACGTGTATCGCTACGAGGGTCGCCAATTCCGAGTAAGGGGGCGAGCACTCTTTGTTGCACCAAGTCAACATCTAATGATGCGATTGGATCGTCTACGTCTATCGAATGAAAAACGAGTTCATGCCATCCAGATTCTTTCCCTACATACACGCAACATGTGCCAGAAGTGCTTGGAATTGGGTTGGATGTAGGAGTGACATTGCCAACTTCTTGCAGGTTTTCTAAAAACTCATCAACGGTACTGCCTTGTAAATCAAATACTATTCTGTTGTATGGCAGAATATGAAGTTGATTAGCAGGGAAGAGTACGGTAAGGAACCAGTTGTATTCTTCTTCGCCTGTATGGTTGGGATTATTCTCTGCGAGTGTGGCTGCTGCCCTTGCTGCACTTGCGCTGCGATGGTGGCCATCAGCAACGTATGCCAGTTCGATTGATTCACAGGCGGTGCATAACTCTTCCTCGCGAATGACTCGCCAACCAGTGTGAGTGACTCCATCGTCAGCAACGAAATGAAACATCGGACGTTTATTCATTTCCTCTTCTACAATCGTATCGATTGCATGTTGCCCTTGGTATGTAAGAAAGACAGGTCCGGAATTAGCCCTCAGGCCTAATACATGATTGGTACGGTCGTCTTCTTTGACTTGCCTTGTTTTTTCATGTTTACGTATGAGGTTGTTTTTATAGTCATCAACATGGCAACATGCAACGAGTCCGACCTGGTGATGCTCGCCCATGCATTGTCTATATAGGTAGAGCGATGATTTTTTATCCTGTTGTAAAGCGCCAGTTTCTAGCAATGTGTCGTAGTTTGAACGTGCCTTTTTGTATACAGAAGGGTCGTAGGGCGAACAATCATCAGGCAGATCAACTTCGGATCGTACAACATGCATGAAAGAATCTTCATTACCAGTGGCAATTTGCTTGGCCTCTTCTCTGCTAACAACGTCGTATGGGACAGACGAAACTTTTGGAGCATCGCTCGTTGGTGGAAAAACAGCTTTAAATGGTCGAATTCTTACATGTGTCATATTGTAGATTGTAATAAATGAGAACTTAGGAAAGGAAGTTGGATTACACAAGCTTGTCATCTTTGTGCAATTAATTTGCCTTCATTTGCCCAAGTCATCTTCCGAATAGGAATAAGCAACTTGTTTTCGCCTTCAGGAAGAGTAAGGCGAAGCAAGAAGTAACCCCGAGCTAGGATGGCAGGGGCACCCCGAGGTTCAAGATCGCTGTGATCTTGATCAGCCACTGAAACCCGTTGGTAACCAACCATGAATGTATGGCTACCAAGCATAGGGAGCAATCGTATGAACACTACCAACAAACAAAACATCATTAAACGAGGATTTACACTGATTGAAATCCTCATTGTCGTAGTTATTCTGGGAATTCTGGCAGCAGTCGTCGTTCCTCAGTTTACAAACGCTGCTGACGATGCAAACGACGCTGCATTGAGAAGCCAGTTACAAACACTACGTGGTCAAGTCGAACTATTCCGAGCGCAACAAGCCGCTGATCCAGCGCTATTAGTGACTGGATGGACAGAATTAATTGATAACGATTATCTCATGGGCGCCCCAAGCAACCCACTCACATCATCATCAACAATTGGTGCAGCAGCTGCCGCCAATGTAGGTTGGGTATGGCGTGATAAAGGCAACGGCACCTTTGGCCTGTATGCTTGCGATTCAGCAGGTGCAGAGTACGTCGAATAACAGAGCACTCCCTATCCCCTCGGGTAGATATATTCAAGCGGAACACGCGATGGAGGTCGTGTGTTCCGCTTTTTCTTATCCACACCCATAATACAGTCCGATAACGCAAACAGCTTAAAGAGTTGAGAGGCAATTGAAGAGTTGGGCTTGTGTAGGGGGGAATTTCTTCCGATGCAGAGCGAAGACCCAAATAGGAAATATATGACCCATAACGCTTTACAAAATCAATCCCCACTTCGCTCAGGCTGGACCTTTATCGAATTGCTCACCACTGTAGTAGTCCTTGCAATTGTATCTGTAGTCATCGTCCCATTTGCTACATCAGGCGCATCTGCGTCAGGGCAAGCCGCCACTCGTTTAGCAGTGACTGAATTGCTTGCAGCTCAAATGGATGCTGTTGCAACACAAGGCTATCGCCGAGTGCATTTCTTCGCAGATGGCTCCGGCTGGTGTATTGCTGAACTAGAAAGCAATGAACTTGCGGATGCTTTTGATTTTACAACTGCAAACTTAGCTGTCGATATTGTGGAAGCACAGGGGCAAGGCCAGCTAGCGGTCATGCGATTCACAGAGGACAGCAGATTCAACACCATTAGCATACGCAACGTATCGTTTGATGGAAAAAGTGATGAAGTGACTTTCGATCCAACTGGCGGCATAGTTGCTTCTAACGGCGCGCCAAGTACTGGGGGAAGTTTCGAGTTACAGAGCGGTGAGTTTGAGTGGTTGATACAACTTGCACCCCTTACCGGAAAAATAACAGTTTCAGAAATTGGCGGTGCTCCCTAATGGCATTTTCCTTCAGTAAAAAATGGAAGGGCCAAATCGGTATAGCAATGCACGATGGCGGTGTCACGCTTGGTCAGTGCGGTTGGAAACATGGTTCTTATGTGCAACCTGTCGTGAATCGTATCGAGAAAAATCCTCGAGATCTTATTGCAACTGATTGGCAAAAGGCTATTACATCAATGTATGCGGGATCAGAATGTTCCATTTCTTTACCCTCATCAATTGCCCACCATCAAGTTTTGCGATTGCCAAATATGTCAGACCAAGAGTTAAAAGAAGCAGCTGCTTGGGAAATGGCAGATCGACTTGGCACTGACCGTTCAACTTTGCAATTAGAGGCTGTAAGAATCGGCTCAGGTGGAGATGTACTCGCAATTGCAATTGAGCAATCGATTCTTGCTGAACTTCTAGAACCAATGTACGAAGCAGGTCTTCAGCCTACAACAATTGAATCAGAAGCAATGTCAATCTCTCGGACGATGAGCATGCTGCATCGCCGTAATAGCGACCAGGCGAATGTGCGGTCTGTTCTAGA